>JAADEB010000149.1 GCA_013153655.1 Chlorobiota bacterium | reverse complement strand
AAAAAAGCGGTGGGAGGGGGATTCGAACCCCCGGTGCCCTTGCGAGCACAACGGTTTTCGAGACCGCCCCGTTCAACCGCTCCGGCATCCCACCGTTTTCAGGCGCACAAAGTTAAGAAATTTTCCGCAATAAACTTTCGGTTTACCGGATTTTTATTCCTCCTGTTTTTTCTTGGCGGATTCGGTGACCTTTTGGCGCCATTGCTTGACATCCTGTGCGTGGTCCAGGGGAATGATCATCAAATGTCCTTCGTCATTCACAATGAGGTGATCCTTCAATCCGTCGATGATGACGGTTTTCGGCCGGGCATTGTATATAAGATTTCCGGATGCATCCGCTACCAATAAAGTCCCGTTTATGACAATGTTTTCATCAGACAGGCGGCGCAATTGTTTATAGAGCGCATCCCAAGAGCCCAAATCGTTCCAACCGAAATCCACGGGCAAAACTTTGACATTGGAAGCTTTTTCCATGATGCCGTAATCCACCGAAATATTCTCCGCTCCCGGAAAAACGGCATCGATTTGTGCTTGCAGATTTTCGTCCCTAAAATCGATTTTTTCCAGTTGGCGGAAAGTTTCCGGCAAACATTGGCGAAAGGCCTCCCGGATGACCGGAACCCGCCAAACAAAAATCCCGGCATTCCAGAGATAATTTCCTTCTTGCAGAAATTTTTCGGCTTGTTCGCGTTGAGGTTTTTCGGTAAACCGCAAAACTTTTTTGAAGGGGGACGCATCTGCGGGGTCATACTGGATGTAACCGTATCCGGTATGGGGACTGTCGGGACGGATACCCAAGGTTATCAAATCGTCGTGAGTGGCGGCATAATCCATGGCGGCTTTCATATCGGCGGTAAACCTGTTTTCATCTCCGATAAAATGATCGGAGGGAGCCACCGTCATCACCGCTTCGGGATGGCGGGCATGAATGGTACCGGCCGCCAGAAGAATGGCGGGTGCGGTGTTACGCATAACAGGTTCGGCCAGGATATTTTCCGCAGGAAGTTCGGGCAAATGTTGTCCCACTTTGTCGATATACCGTTTATTGGTCACCACCAGGATACGGTCCGCCGGCATTAGGCGGGACAAACGTTCGAAGGTTTGCCGAAGCAAGGACTTCCCGGATCCGGTAAGATCCAGGAATTGCTTGGGGTTGTCTTCGGTGCTCACCGGCCAAAACCGGCTTCCCACGCCCCCGGCCATAATTACCGCATAGATGGGGACCCGGGACGACATCAATAGTGGATTTTCTTAACGATTACGTCGGGTTGGAACAAATAGAATTTATTGCGCTCCACGTCCAAACATTTGTAGAGTTTGCGGCGTTTTTCCAATTTTTTGAAAACACGCCCGTGGAAAATAAACTCTTCGCCTTCGTCCAAAAGTTCCAATGTGGTATATCCGTTTTGGATAATGGAATTGGAATAGGTGTCCAAGTGTTTTTTCAATTTGAGGTCGGCGGTAATGGAAGCACGCGGACTGCGGGCATGTTTTTCCAATAAGGTAATTAATTCTTCGGGCAGGCTACGTTCGGCAATCAATTTGTGCAGAATGTCGGTAAAGATGGCCTTCCATTCCTGTCCGTGCGGTTTCACCTTTCCGTCGTAGGCTTTGGTGGTGAGGTAGTGTGCATATTCATGCAACAGGGTTAAAAGAAACTGGTAAGGGTTCAGGTCGCTGTTAACGGTAATTTCATGCCGGCCGTTTTCCCGCATATAGGAACCCCACTTGCTGAGTCGCGGTTTACTGATTTTGATTTCCAAATCGTCGGCATCTTTTATCAAGTCTTCGACGAAAGGAATCGTACTCTCCGGCAAAAACGACTGCAAAACTTCCATGTTGTTTACTTTCATCATACGGCTAATTTTATTTGGTTAGGGTTTAAATTCTTTAATTTCTCCGTTACGTATTTCTTATCGACGGTCCATTGTACGGTTCCGCTACCCGGGAGCTGAAACATGGCATCCCTTAGGATGAGTTCCACCAGGGAACGCAATCCGCGGGCGCCCAATTGGTAGCGATAAGCCGTGTCCACTAAGGTATCGATGGCACCGGGCGTAAAATGAAGCTCGATTCCGTCGAGTTCAAACAGGTATTTGTACTGTTTGAGGATAGCGTTTTTGGGTTCGGTAAGAATGGATTTCAGGGCTTTCCTGTCCAACGGATGCAAGTGGGTGATGACGGGCAACCGGCCTATAATTTCCGGAATCAGCCCGTATTTTCGAATGTCTTCGGGATTTACATATTGCAAGAGGTTTTCTTCGTCTATTTTTTGGATGGAACCGGTTTGGTAGCCCACGGCTTGCTTATTGAGCCGTTTGGCAATGATTTTTTCCAATCCGTCGAAGGCACCGCCGGCAATAAACAGTATATTCTTGGTATCGATCTGAATAAAATCCTGCATGGGATGCTTCCGGCCTCCTTTGGGTGGAACATTTACCACGCTTCCTTCCAGCAATTTGAGCAAGGCTTGTTGTACGCCTTCTCCGGATACGTCGCGCGTGATGGAGGGATTGTCGCCTTTCCTGGCAATTTTATCGATTTCGTCGATAAACACGATGCCTTTTTCGGCTTTTTCCACATCATAATCGGCGGCTTGAAGCAGGCGGGTGAGAATAGTCTCCACGTCTTCGCCCACATAGCCGGCCTGGGTTAGAACGGTGGCGTCGGCAATGGCAAAAGGCACATCCAACAGCTTGGCGATGGTGCGCGCAATAAGGGTTTTGCCCGTGCCGGTGGGACCCACCATCAGGATATTGCTCTTTTCGAGCTCCACATCCGGATTCCCGCGGTCCAAAATGCGTTTGTAATGATTATAGACCGCCACCGAAATGGTCTTTTTGGCCTCCTCCTGGCCTATGACATATTGGTTGAGAAAATCGTAAATTTCTTTGGGTTTGAGGACCTTGTCGCGTGCCGGCTCCGGATTGGCGGTATCCCTGCGGTTATGAATCAAAGCGTAGGCATCGTCGATGCAATAATTGCAAATGGCCGTGGCATCATGACCGCGCACCAGCACGTCCACTTCGGCATGCGAGCGTCCGCAAAAGGAACAATATTCGGGATAATCGTTTCTCTCCATCGGGTTTATCAGCCTTTGTTGCGTACCAAAACTTCGTCGATCATTCCGTAGGCCTTGGCTTCGTCGGCGCGCATCCAATAATCGCGGTCGGCGTCCTCTTCGATTTTTTCTTTGGGTTGGCCGGTATGTTTGCTCAGGATATCGTAGAGTTCGTCTTTGAGGCGAAGGATTTCGCGAGCCGTGATTTCGATATCGGAAGCCTGGCCTTGAACACCTCCCAAAGGTTGGTGGATCATGATGCGCGTGTGCGGAAGCGCCGAACGCTTACCCGCCGCTCCGGCCGCCAAAAGAATAGCCGCCATGGAAGCCGCCACGCCGGTACAAATGGTAGCCACATCCGGCTTTACGTATTGCATGGTATCGTACACACCCAAACCGGAATACACCACGCCTCCGGGAGAATTAATATATAATTGTATGTCTTTTACCGGGTCGGTACTTTCGAGAAACAACAATTGTGCCTGAATGATGTTGGCCACCTGGTCGTTGATGGCCGTACCCAGGAAAATAATGCGGTCCATCATCAAACGCGAAAACACATCCATCTGCGCCACGTTCAGCTGGCGTTCCTCGATAATGTAAGGCGTCATGCTATTTTCGAATTCATGCAAATACAGACTGCTGATTCCCAAATGCTTGACGGCATATTTTTTAAACTCCTTACCGTAATCTTTCATACATTCTTATTTAATCGTAGCCTAAATTAATAAATTTTATCCTTTTTACAAATGATTTTTATTTTCTTTTAAACTAATCGAGTACTTTCATTTTTTTCGTTTGTTTGACCATGCAAAGATTGTGCCAAATTTTACTTTTCCTCCTTTATTTTTTCTTTAAATTCTTCGAAAGGAATTTCCACGGGTTCCGGATTCAGGATTTTTTCCCATTCATTAAAGAACTTGTTGACCCGTGCGCTGTGCAATACCCGGCTCATGAAATCGGTGTCTTCACCCATCCATTTCATTCCCAAATCGGCCAATTGTTCGTCGGATTCCACCAGGTGAAGCATGTTATATTCCTTCAAACGTTGATAGGCTTCCTCGGCGGCGGATTTACGGATTTCTTCGGGTTGAATTTCCAAACCTTTTTCCGTTAGGAATTTATCCATCAAAGCTTCGAACAGGATATGCTCGCGTAATTCGGGATTTTTGAGCATATCCGCGATTTCCTCCTCGCCGCTGTTCTCAAACTGACGCCGGATGTATTTTTCCAGGAATTCTTCGGGAATTTGCACCGGTGCATGATCCACTATTGTTTTATATAATGTATTGTGATAATGAATCCGGCCTTCATTCTCAAAAGTTTTGTTGAGGTGTTCGGCTATGGCTTGGCGAAATTCTTCTTCGGTTTTGATGCCGCGGCCCGGGAAAATTTTTTCGAAAAAAGCCTCGTTCATCTCGGCCGGCTTGCGCTTTTGTGCCTTGGCCCATTCCAAGGTTATTTTATCCTCATCGGCAAATTCGGGTGCCTGTTTATACATGGCTTTCATGATTTCTTTCAAGCCGAAACGTTTGTCCAATTCCTCAAAGGTTCCGGAAACTTCCTTTTTCTCCTTCACCTCTTCCACGGCTTTCCGGTAGCGCTCGTCATCCTTAATATCACGGAAATTATAAAAAACAGGGAGAAGAACATCGGGTTCTTTCTCGTTTTTGAGGTTTAGGAACACCAAGGTATCGTCGTCGATTTCATCGGTTTCCACCCATTCGCCGGCTTCGTTTCGGTAGTGTTCCACGTATTCGTCCAGGGTTTTGTCCGACACCTTGGGTGCATACAGCGGCACGGCCTTCAACTTGTCTTCCGGCCATTCCACATCCGGCACAGGAGCAAACAAATACACGGCCGTAGGCGTCTCGGCGGCCAATTCCTTCATCAAATCCCATTCGCCGGCAGGAATCAAATTGCCGAAAACGACCATTCGGTTATCCTTACGGTAATTACGAACGGCCTCGTCTAGCAAGCGGGTGATGATTTCCAATTTCACCGAATCGCCATACTTGTTCTCAATCAACCTCATGGGTACTTTGCCCGGACGAAATCCCGGCATACGGGTTTCTTTACGAATTTTTTTCAATTCCTTTAAGACCTCATTTTGGTAGTCTTCGGGTTCCAAAACCACTTTCAGTTCCGATATGCCGTTTCCGGCTTCTTGTACGTTTATTTTCATATCTTTTAAAATAATAGAAATTGTTGCGCGACAAATATAGAGGATTTATAAAAAAATCAAATGATAATTTTTGTTTAATTCATTTATGAAACTATAAAAATAAATTATGCATGCATAGCAAACGAACCTTCTTAGCCTGTGCGACTTAGAAAAATCTTTTTAACGTCCTTCCCAATCCGCAAGAAAAAA
>JAADEB010000095.1 GCA_013153655.1 Chlorobiota bacterium | reverse complement strand
CGCTTCGCGGCCGGTGAGCATGCCGGTTTGGCGTATGAAACGAAGGTTATCGTCCCAAGTAACCACCTCGGAGGTGTAAACCGGCACGTGGTGGCGCAGTTCTTCCACCGTTTCCTTGGTGTTTTCCTCCTTGTTGGCCAGCACCAAATCCGGTTCCAAGGCCAGGATGCGGTCGATTTTGGCGTCTTTGGTGCCGCCCACCACGCGTTTTTGTTTGCGCCAGTGCGGAGGATACTTGCAAAAACGGGTAATGCCTTTTACTTCATCGTCCAGGCCCAGATGCCAAAGCAAAAAGGTTTGGCTCGGAAAAAGCGAAACCAGGCGCTTGAAAGGCCGTTGAAATTCCAATGTAAAGTCTGTGGCGTCGGTAATGCGCATAAGAGTTTTTCTCCTGAAATATCGCTTGGTAAAAAGACTTTAACAAATTTATGAAAAATCCCAATATAGCCCATCCGCCTTCTTCCGGCACTAAAAAATGGCATTTTGTCACCTCCGTCCTGTCATTTCCCGACAATTAGACTTTATTTCCCGCCGCGGCAACCATTTTGATATAAGTAAATATGAATTTTTATGTTAAACAAAAATCTTAGTATCATGAAAAAATTAGTTCTCATCCTCAGCGCCATGATGCTTGCCATCGGTATGCAAGCCCAAGTGGACAAAAGCGCCGGAAAAACCGGAATCAGTAATCAAGATATGCAAGCCCGCGTGGCCGAAAACGTCAACAAAAAAATACGTGACGCCCGAACAGAAGACACCCAAAAGGCCATCGATATATTGAAAGAAACCCAGGAAGTCATCGGCCTGATCGCCCAAAAGAAAAAGGACGATGCCGAAAAGAAATTGGCCGAAGTAATCGGTAAATTGGAAGTACTCTTGGCTCAAAAACCCGAATTGGCCTTTATTCCCGTAAACGCCACCACCGAAGTACACGACGTGGTCATGGACGTTCAGACGGTGGACAAAATCATGAAACAAGTGCGCGAAGCCATCGACAAAGGCTACTACCAAGCCGCCAAACAAGTACTGAACGACCTTTCCAGCGAAATCATCGTCAAAACGGCCTATTTGCCCATGGCCACCTATCCCGACGCCATGAAATTGGCCGCCCGCTACCTGCACGAAGACAAAAACCAAGAAGCCGTAGGCGTATTGGTGCAAGCGCTCAGCACCCTGGTCATCCGCGAAGAAGTGCTGCCTTTGCCCGTACTGCGTGCCGAAGAATACATCAAGGAAGCCCTTGTGGTGATCAACAACGACAAAGATTTCAAAGACAAACAAAAATTGCTCGGTGCCCTGGTGGACGCCGCCGATTACCAACTCACCTTGGCCGAAAAAATGGGTTACGGCAAACGCGACAAAGAATATAAAGAATTGCACGACTTAATCAAAAAACTCAAAGGTCAAATCGAAAAAGGACGTGAAAAACGCAGTCGCAAGTCGCTGAACAAATTGTCCGAAAAACTCAAAAACTTCAAAGAACGCCTGTTTTTCAACAAAAAATAATGTGTAACGATTAAAAACGAAGAAGGATATGAAAAAAATAGTGCTTCTCGTACTCACGCTCGCCTTTATGGCAAGCTGTTCCGACGGTACGAACAACCAAACCCAAAACAACCAAAATGCTAACCTTATGAAAGCCGAAAAAATCCATCAAGACCTGAAACAACCGGAAAAATCCAATATTTCCGATAAACAAATGCAGGAAAAAGTGGCGGAAAACCTGCGTGACCGCACCGCCGCCCAACAAAAAGCCGACTCGGCCAACATCAAAGCCGCCTTGGAAATCCTGGCCGAAACCCAAAAAGCCATTGACCTGATTGCCAAGGACAAGGATAAGGAAGCCGAAGACCTGTTGGCCAAAATCGTGGGACAACTGGAAGTTCTTATGGCCAAAGATCCCAACCTGGCCCTTATTCCCGTGGACGTGCAATATGAAACGCGCGACCTGATTGCCGACATTCCCTCGGTGTATGCCGCCGTGGAATCGGCCCAAAAAGCCATGGACGAAGGCTATTATCAACTGGCGCGCCGCATTCTTTCGGATTTGGCCAGCGAAATCGTGGTGAAGACCACTTACTTGCCTTTGGCTACTTATCCGGATGCTATCAAACTGTCCGTAGCCCTCATGAATCAAGGCAAGAAAAAAGAAGCCGCCGCCATTTTGGTGCAAGCGCTTAATACCCTGCTGGTGGTGGACCAAAACATCCCGCTGCCCGTTCTGCGCGCCGAAGAATACATCAAAGCGGCCGCCCTCATCATGGAAAGTAAGGACGAAAACAAAGACCAAATCGCGCTCAACTACCTGGCCAACGCCGATTACCAACTCAAATTGGCCGAAGCCCTCGGTTACGGCAAGCGCGACAAGGAATACAAGGAATTGGCCGACGCCATCGAAGTGCTCCAAAAAGCCATCAAGGACAAGAAAGAAACCAAATCCTTGTTTGACAACCTCAAACAAAAAATCGAGAAATTCAAAATCCGCTTGTTCTACAACAAGAAGTAAATCCATAAGAATCAATCCCGAGCCGGACGGCCTTGCCGCTGTCCGGTTTTTTTTCGGGAGCGAGCGAAACGGATGACTGCACGAGGTGGTTTCGGTAATCGGGAAACGGAGAACGTGGAATGGGAAACGGATTTAATAAGTGAAGAAGTGAAAGAATGAAGGAGTGAAAGAGTGAAGGAGTGAATAATGACGGATGATCGGTGACCGATGACGGATGTCATTCCGAGGGAAGTGAGGAACGAACGGCGAGGAATCTCCATTATCAACAATCCCAAAGAAGCAGAGATTCCTCCCGCCTGAGGCGGACACGGCACTGCGTTCGGAATGACAAAATTAACTGTTTGATTTGGTTAAAGTTAAGGTTAAAGTTAAAGTTAATGTCCCAAAAGGCTAATGGCTAAAAGCTGAATTTTAAATAGTTAATGTTAAGATTAAGGTATCAATTCCACGATTCAACGATTGCACGGTTTAACGATTTAACGGTTTAACAAAAACCCAATTCCCAAATCCTAAATCCCAAATCCGAACACCCACCATCCCATTTGCTCAACCCGCTAAAAATAATTAATTTTATAAAATAATTTTTAACTCTAAAAAAATCAATAACATATGCTGAGAATCGAAATACGTAATTTCAACGAACTGGAAGAACCCTATGTGGACGAAGTACGCAAAATGATCAAAACGCGTCAGGAGTACTATGAAAACCTGTTCAAGAAGTACGACAAAGACCTGATTATCGACATTACCTTCAACAAGGACAAGGAGTACCGCGTAAGCATCGGTATCAACATGAAGAGCAAGGACATCCTTATCGTGGAGACCGATCGCGATCCGGTGGCGGCCCTGCGGCGAGCTTTTGCCGAATTCAAGAAAGCCGTCAAACGCCAAATCGCCCACGAACGCAAGGATTACCTCTACAAGCGCAAACGCTACCGCCAACAAAAATGGAAATTGGCCTATGCCAACCTGGTGGAAGATGCGCAGGAATCGGCCAAGGAAGACAAACCCAAGTACAGCCGCAAGGTCAAGAACGCCCTCAAAGCCGTACATAAATACCTCAAATCGCGGCTCAAAGAACTGGGTTTGACCAAGAAACAGGTGAAAGCCCAACTGCCCGCCCTCATCGAGGCGGTGGAAAGGCGTTTCTATCGCATATTCGATCCCAAGCAACACGGTCCCGAAGACCTGGATGCCCTGCTGTTCGGTATAGCCGAGGAAATCCTGGCCGGCTACCAAAACACCGGCGCCGAAGCCGAAGGCGAAACCCTTATCGACGAGTTTGAAGGCGATGCCGAAGCGCCGGCCGAATCGGTGTACGAAGAGGAAAAATATTTTATCGAAGACATCACCAAGGACGAAAACCTGGCCGCCCGCGTAAACGAACGCTACGAAACCGGCGAAATCGACGAGATGATTCGCGGACGCCTGGCCGAACGTTCCCGAGGCGACCAAGCCGTTTTGCACCTCCATTATATGGAACAATTCGATGCGGATGACATTGCCCGCATCACCAAACAAGACAAATCCCAAGTGGAAAAAACCATCGACGATTTCCGCCGCGACATCGAACAAATGTTCAACGAATCGGTGAAGTGAGATCGACCCTAAAAAAAATTATGGCGTATGGAAGAAAAGTTTAAGGATTATTACAAAATACTCGGCGTAAGCAAGGACGCCACACAGGATCAGATTAAGAAAGCCTACCGCAAGCTGGCGCGCAAATACCATCCCGACCGCAACAAAGGCGACAAAGCGGCCGAGGAAAAATTCAAGGAAATCAATGAAGCCTACGAAGTCCTCGGCAACGAAGAAAACCGTCGCAAATACGACGAAGTGGGTATGTACTGGCGCCAGTATGACGAATACAAAAAAGCCCAGGAACAAGCCAAGCAAGCCGGATTCGGCGGGTTCGGCGGATTCGGTGGTCCCGGCGGCGGGTCCTATCATTTCGAAGGCGACCTGGGTGATTTGGAAGATATTTTCAATATGTTCGGCGGCGGGTTCGGCGGATTTACCGGCCAACGTACCCGTTATACCAACATGCCCCGCAAAGGTCGCGACTACCGTGCCGAAATGACCCTGTCGTTCGACGAAGTGGTCAACGGCGCCACCCGCATCATCGACCTGGGACACAAGAAAATCCGCGTACGCATCAAGCCCGGTGCCTACGACGGCCAAGTAATCAAAATTCCCGGCAAAGGCGCCCCCGGTATCAACGGCGGTCCCGCCGGCGACCTCTACATCACCATCCACACCGAAGGCGACCCGCGCTTCGTACGCAAAGGCAGCGACCTCTACACCACCGTGGAAGTGGACGACCTGACGGCCGTACTCGGCGGCAAGGCCATGGTGGACACACCCGCCGGCAAAATCCAAATGACCATTCCCGCCGGAACATCCTGCGGCAAAACCCTGCGCATCCGCGGCAAAGGACTGCCCGTGTACGGCCAACCCGGCCAATTCGGCGACCTCTATGCCACGGTGAAAATCATCGTGCCCAAGCACTTGACCGACGAAGAGAAAAAACTCTACGAACAACTTAAAAAACTGAGAAAATGATGCACAACCATAGTTTGGACGTTTTTCGCGATATGCCCGGATTTATCCGTGATTTTATCCGCCACTTGGTGGACAACCGCCTCAACCTCTACGCCTCCGAAGTGTTCGATATCCTGGATTTCCGGACCGAAAGCCAGTTTGAGCAAACGCTGGAAAAAGTGTTGGACGTGCTCCACAAGGCCGGCATTCCGGCCGAGCATCATATCCGGCCCGTGTTTGCCGGCTACCGCAGCCAGGCCGTCATCGACTACAAGATGAGCCCCTTGGCCTTCGGCCTGATGTGTATGCACGCCGAACCCGTCAACGAACATATCGCCCGCCTGCAAGTGGAATGGCTTGCCAAGGCGGTTCGCTAACTTATCCGGAGGGAACGTACGAGCCACCCGCTTGACGTTCCCTTTTTT
>JAADEB010000029.1 GCA_013153655.1 Chlorobiota bacterium | reverse complement strand
CTTTTTTATTCATTTTTTTGTTTTTTTCTAATTAATTCTGCTGTGGCAAATCATTTTATCTTAGGCATAATAACCGGATTTGGGATTTGGGATTTAGGTATTGGGTTTTTTGTTACGTTTATTGCTTTCGATTTGTGTTCTTAATTGGGAAATAAAGGCATTCATTTTTCTCTGTAATCCGTCGATTTGGGCAATAGTGTCTTGTATGTCCTCAAACCGGACTAAATGCAATTCCACCAGTAATAAGACTTGCGTTTCCAATTCATAGGATGATCCCAATGCTATTTGAAGGAAACGTTTAAAATCGGCGTTATTTCGGGAACTGCCTTCGGCAATGTTGGAAGGAATGGAAACCGCCGCACGTGCCATTTGACTTCGCAGGCCGTATTTTTCCGTTTCCGGAAGTTTGGCTATTAAATCATATATCGCCGAAGCCAGTTTCATGCTGTCTTGCCAAATGATCAATTTCCTGAAATTTCTCATCCTTCTTAATTGATAATGCTCATTTCCCAAATCCTAAATCCCAAATCCTAATACCGTCTAATTACGCAACGGCTTTCCCGTATCCAGCATATGCTTGATGCGTTCCAGGGTTTTGCGTTCGCCGAGGAGGCTCAGGAAGGCTTCGCGTTCCAGGTCCAGGAGGTAATCTTCGGTGACATACGAAGGGCCGGACAGTTCGCCGCCGGCCATAACGTGGGCCAGTTTGTTGGCGATATGGCGGTCGTAATCGCTGATATAATTACCGGCTACCATGCTGTCGGTTCCCACTTGGAACATACCCAGGATTTCCTGTCCCAGTACGCGGATGTCCTTGCGTTTGAGCGGTCGCGTGTAGCCGTCGTCGGCCATTTGACGGGCATGGCGTTTGGCCACGGCGATTTGGCGGTCTTTGTTGAGCACCACCACGTCGCGTCCTTTCACCAGATAACCCAGGTCGAAGGCTTCGTGGGCCGAAGTGGCCACCTTGGCCATACCGATGTTGAGGAAACCTTCCTGATAGCGGTTTACTTCCACGTCGCCTTTCACGTATTGGTCGGAGATGCGCAGGACGGTTTCCTTGGTACCGCCGCCGGCGGGTATCAATCCCACGCCGAATTCCACCAATCCGATATAAGTTTCGGCTGCGGCCACCACCTTGTCGGCGTGCATGGTAAGCTCACAACCGCCGCCGAAGGTCATGCCGTGCGGAGCCACCACCACCGGAATGTCGGAGTAGCGGACGCGCATCACGGTTTGTTGGAAAGTGCGAACGGCCAATTCCAGTTCGTCCCATTCCTGTTCCAAGGCCAGCATAAGCACCAGCATCAGGTTGGCGCCTACGCTGAATTGCGGTCCCTGGTTGCCGATGACCAGGCCGTCGTATTTGGCTTCGGCCAGTTCGATACCGCGGTTGATGGCTTCGATGACGCCGGATCCCAGGGTGTTCATCTTGGAGCGGAATTCCACATTCAGGATGCCGTCACCCAGGTCGATGATGGCGGCGTCGTCGTTGGACCAAACGGTGTTGGTGGGACGCAGGTTGTCCAGGAAAATGTATTTGTCCTGACCCGGAACGGGCAGATAATCTTTTTCGGTTATATCGTAATAATACTTGGTTCCTTTGTCGATTTTGTAGAAGGATTTGTGTCCTTTGTCGATCATTTCGGTGACCCAAGGAGCCGGTTTTTCGCCTTCGGCACCCATGATTTCCAGGGCTTTTTCCACGCCGATGGCATCCCAGATTTCAAAAGGTCCCAATTCCCAGCCGAAACCGGCACGCATGGCATCGTCGATTTGATAGACGGCATCGGCGATTTCGGGAATGCGATGCGAGGCGTAGGAGAATAATCCCGACAAGGTTTTGCGATAGAATTCACCGGCTTTGTCCTTGCCTTTTACCAGGATTTTGAAGCGGCGGCGCAGGTCGTCCTCCTGCTTGGCGGCTTCCAGGGTAGGGAAGGACACTTTCTTTTTGGGCCGGTAGTCCATGGTGTCGAGGTCCAGGACGAGGATTTCCTTTTTGCCGTCTTTCTTGATTTTTTTATAGAAGCCTTGTCCGGTTTTGTCACCCAGCCATTTGCGTTGGAGCATTTCTTGGACGAAACCGGGTAGTTTGAAGAGTTCGCGTTTTTCGTCACCGGGTGCGTTTTCGTAGAGGCCGGTGGCCACATGGGCCAATGTGTCAAGGCCTACGATGTCGGCCGTGCGGAAGGTGGCCGATTTGGGACGTCCCATGACCGGTCCGGTGAGTTTGTCCACTTCTTCCACCGTCAGACCCAGCGGTTTCATCAGGTGGAAAATGTCCATGATGCCGTACACACCGATACGGTTGGCAATAAAGGCCGGCGTGTCTTTGGCCAGGACGGTGGTTTTACCCAGGTATTTGTCGCCGAATTCCATGAAGAAGTCCACCACTTCGGGCAGGGTGTCCTTGGTGGGAATGATTTCCAGCAGGCGCAGATAGCGTACGGGATTGAAGAAGTGGGTTCCCAGGAAATGTTTGCGAAAATCCTCGGAGCGGTTGGCCGCCATGAGGCGGATGGGAATACCCGAGGTGTTGGAGCTCACGAAGCTGCCGGGCGAGCGGTATTTTTCCACTTGGTCGAACACGCTCTTTTTGATGTCGAGGCGTTCGGGCACCACTTCGATAATCCAGTCGTAGTCCTTGATGCGCGGCATGTCGTCTTCGGTGTTGCCGACGGTGATACGTTCGGCGAATTTTTTGTGGTAGAACAAGGCCGGCTTGGCTTTGAGCGCTTTTTGGAGGTTTTCGGATGCGATGCGGTTCCGTACCTCTTTGTCTTGGAGCGTCAGGCCTTTGGCTTTTTCGGCCTCGGTAAGTTCGCGCGGCACGATGTCCAGGAGCAGGACATCGAAACCGGCGTTGGCCAGTTGGGCGGCGATTCCGGTTCCCATGATACCGGAACCGATCACCGCGGCGTTTCGTATGCGCTTTTTCATCATTTATGTTGATTTTTCAACGTTTTACGTTGGGTTAATTCCAGGATGATTTGCAGGGTTTCGATAAAGCAATCGCGTTTTTCGGGCGTCAGGCGTTCCGTGATACGCTCGTTGAGACTAAGAACGGCGGTTTTGGAGGCCTCACGCATCCGGTGACCGTAGCCGGTGAGTTTGATCAGGACGCTACGGCCGTCGGAAGGATTTTTTTCGCGGTAGATCAGGCCTTTGTCTTCCATTTTCTTCAAGGTGCGCGAGAGCGAGGTCATTTCCATACCCATTTTTTTGGGCAGGAGCGTACTGGGTGTGCCTTCGCGCGGGTCTATATTAAGTAATGTAAAACCGATGGCCATGGTTCCGCCGTAGTCGGCGGCCACGTCGTTGTAGTATTTGGCAATGGACATCCAGGTTTCCCTAATCCATTGATCCATGGTTTTGTCCTTGATGGGCATGCTGTTGCTTTGTTATTTTCATTACAAATATAATAAAAAAATATTATGCATGCATAATAAATTTGTCATCTTTTACCCGGTTTCGAAGCCGGGAATCAATTATTCTGCTATTAAATTTTGGATTTTTTAAAAAGAAGGACGAGAAAATTAAAACATGATAATTTCCGAAAAGACGATACCTGCCAAAATGAATATCATTCAAAGTTTATTCAAAACTGATTTTTGAATTAAAATAGAAAAAATGGAAAATTATTTGAATAATTAATACATATGAAGAATGATATGGAATAAATGGCAGAATTAAATTATGTTTATTATATGTATGATTAAGGTATGGAATTTCACAACAAAAAGAAAGATATACCTAACATATAAATCAAAAGAGCTCCGCGATTATGAGCATAAGAGAGATCGGAAAAAATGCAACCGTTTTTTAAAATTCATATCCAGTCTAAATATATTTTTTCTAAAATTTGTTGGTTAATTGATACTTGAATTTCGCAAATCCTAAATCCTAAGTCCTAAGTCCCAAATCCCACTTATTCGACAATTTTTAAGGATATTACCAAAGCGCCTCATTCATTTAAAGGATTTATGCATCACTTTGTTAATAAAAATAATAATTTTCATGAAAAAATGTATATATTTGCTATAAAATCGTTGTTTATGAAAAGAATCCTTTTTATGACCCTGATTTTTTTCATGTTTACCCCAATGTTGGAAGCGCAAAGGCGGATTGAAGGTATCGTAAAAGATGCCGAAACCGGGAAGGCATTGGCCTTTGCGGATGTGTTTACCGACAGCCGCCACGGGGTGATTACGGATTATGACGGGAGATTTCGCCTTGAAATACCTGAAAACGCCAATATTTTGCACGTCAAATACCTGGGCTATAAGGAGCAAGCCGTGGCTTTGAAACCGGGACAAAAATTTTATGAAATTCTCCTTCAACCCCAAGCCGAATCCCTGGATGCGGTGGAAATTTCGGCGGATTATACGGATCCGGCCGTGTTGCTGATTCGCCGGGCCGTGGCTCGTAAAAAAGCGAACAATTACCTTAATGCCGGTATTCCTTATACCTATAAAAAATATATCCGCATGTTGGTGAGCGCCGACACGTCGGCCATTGACAGGGTGTGGGACACGGTGAAGGTGGTTCGCCTTTCACCCGAAGGCGAAAAGACGGTTAAGGTCATGGTGGATTCGAGTCTGTATGAATTGAAAAACGAATTGAAGGACAAATACCTGTGGATGTATGAACTGCTGGCCGAAGTGACGGGTAAGGGCGGCAAGGAAAAAAGCAAAGTGTTGGCCGTACGCACCGCCGGCATGAAAAAGCCTGTGTACGAACTGTTGTTGGCGCAAATGTCCAATCAAAACCTCTACGATGATTATTACAAATGGCTCTTGATGCCTTATTTGGGACCGTTTTCCAAAATTTCGGAAAAACAATACGATTACGAAATCGAGGATACGCTTCAAATGCAAGGCCGTGAAGTGATCGAACTGAGTTTCCGCAACAAAAAAGATCCGCCGGTTATCGGCCGCATGTATTTGGACAAGGAGAGCCTGGCCATAGCGGGAATGGAATTGAATACCTATAAAATGGTTCAATTTAACGGACGTTACCTGTTTCGTTATTATCCCCAAACGGACAAATGGTTTCCCTCGGGCGTGCATATAAAGCTCAAAAAAGCCGATGCCGATGCGGTGGCTTTCGGTCAATTTATACGGGTAATAAGCGGCGAAAAAGACACCACGGTGACCAAAACGGGCGATACCATTATCAAACGCCACAGCAATCCCGCCACCGTGTTCGATTATATGTATGTGGATTACGAGATGAAAGTGAAGAACTTGCAATGGAATCCCGCGCATCAACCCCGCATCCGTTATGCCATGGAATCCGACCCGGCGGCTTTCCGGCGCGACAGCAGTTATTGGGCCGAAAACGTCCCCGAATCCGTGGATCCCAAAGCCTTCCGTACCTATGTCGTCATCGATTCGCTGGCCAAGGAGGATAATATAGACTATATGCTTCGGCGCAAAAAGAAAATTTTGTACGGCTACCTTCCCCTCGGCCGATATGTGGATATGGATTATTTCAGGCTATTGGATTACAACCGCTACGAAGGATTTCGCCTGAATTTGATTTTTCAAACCACGGAATATTTTTCCGGTAAATGGCAATTGAATGCTTATGCCGGCTACGGATTTCGCGACAAAGCCTTGAAGTATGGCGGCGGCTTGCGTTACCTGCTTCATTACGAAACCCAAACATATGCCGGCCTTTCCTACAAACACGATTTGCAGAAGGCGGCTTTCCTTTCGCCTTGGTTATATCCGCGTGGCATGAACTGGGCTTTGATCCACACGGGCATGGAAAAATTCGTGATGCAAGACGGCTGGACGGCTTCGGTTTCGCATTTGTTGACCCCTACGGCCTTGCTGGAAGTTTCCTACACCAAGGCGCGTATGACCCCGCTCTTTACGGACCCGCGCATGACACACCCGGGTGCGGGTAACATGCAATGGCTGCGTGCGGGACTGGAATGGGAGCCTTTTTCGGAATTTGCCTTGACGGACGAAGGACGCAAGACAGTGCGCAGGGTTTATCCCGTGTTTTATATAGGCATGGAACAAGGCCGCGGCGACCATGCCGGAGGGAACGGTTATTACCGCTTGGAATGGCAAAGCCGGTGGAAAAAATGGTTCCTCAACGGACAAAGTGCCGGCCTGGTGTTGCGGGCGGGTTATGTGTCGGAAGGGGCGCCGCTGTATAAATGGGTGGCACCTTATGCCAACGGCATTCCCGGACCTACGGTATGGAAAAGATTCTATACGGCCAATGATTATGCCTTCCAGACCCTGGACGACATGGAGCTGACGGGCCGTTTGATGCTTTCGGCGCATATGGATTACGGCTTTCCGGGCTTTCGTGTGAGCAAAAAGACGCGTATTCCCGTTCATCTTATCGGGCGGCTGGCCTATGTGAGCATTCCCGGACGGGAGGGCTGTGCCTACGGCGCTTGCGCATCCCGCTACCTGGGTGAGGCCGGGCTGGAATTCAGACGGCTGTTTTCGTCCATGGGATTGGGAGTTTATGTCCGAACGGGACCTTACCGTTATGCCGACTATTGGCGCAACGTGGCCGTACGGCTTACGATCGATACCCAAAGGTTGTTTCGCTAAGCCGTATCATGCCGTATAGGCCGCACTCATATATCCCACCACGGCCGAATAGTCGCCGGTGACGTCGCCGCTGGTGCGGTAATCGATCAGGTGGGGTTTGAGTCCCAGGCGCCGGGCGGCTTCCACCATGGCCATTAAGCCTATTTTGCCGCAGGCTTCGCAAGGGGATGCCAGTAATTGCAAGTCACCCAAGCGGACGCCTTCGAGGCAAGCGGCGTCGAGGCGGTTGGCTTTGTCCTGATCGTAGTAGTGGCTCAGGTCGGTGGAGATGACCACGGCCGTGCCGGGCGTTTGCAAGGCTTTTACCAGCACGGGAACCAAAGCGGTATAAGGCGTGTCGCCATAGATCAATTCCAGGATTTTTGCGCCGGTGTAATGGGCGATAAAAGGAAATTGGGTTTCGGTGCTGTGTTCCAATGCATGGGCCTTGGGGGCATAGGTGATGCCGTCAAAATCCTTGATTTCGTCCAACAATTCGCGTGCGGCCGGTACGGTGCCGAAGGGTGTTTCGTAGCCGGCAAAAGGTCCCGGGCTCATACCTTGGAAATACACGTGATGCGAGGGTCCCACCACCAGGACGCGCCTGGGTTGGCTGTTTCCCAGCAAGCGGTGGGCCGCATTGGCCGTAAAACCGCTGTACACATAGCCTGCGTGCGGCGATATGATGGCGCGCGGCTTCAAGGAAGCCGGGTAATTTTCCGCTTGGTCGAGAATTTGGTTCCAATGTCGGATCATGGCCAGAATGTCTTCGGCCTTATAAGGATAGAATTTGCCGCGGTTGGCGGCGGGTCTTATCAGTTCCATATGCCGGGGATTTTGGTGTTGCATTGATAACATTTTCCGTCTTTCAGCCTGTTGGCCAGGATGATGTATCCCACGCGTTCGATGAGCGGGGCGCCACAGTTGGGACAATAGGTAATGTTGCGTTTACCCACATTGCCGATGTAAATGAATTTGAGACCGGCCTTTCTGCCGATTTCGGCCGCTTGTTCCAGTGTGGTGAGCGGAGTGGGAGGGCGGTCGGTCATTTTGTAGTCGGGATGGAAGGCGGAAATATGCCAGGGTGTTTCGGTGCCGGCTTTGTCGGCAATGAAGGTGGCAATACGTTTCAGGTGTTCCGGATCGTCGTTGATGCCGGGAATGATAAGGGTGGTTACTTCCACCCACATACCCACTTTTTTCATGTGGACGATGGTTTCGCGCACGGTAAAGGGGGCTTTGAGTTCGCGTTTGTAATATTTTTCGTCGTCGGCTTTGTAGTCCACATTGGCCGCATCGATGTGGTCCTTCATATCTTCGATCACTTCGGGCGTTTCGATGCCGTTGGTGACGAATACGTTGCGCAGGCCGTAGCGCTTACCCGCTTGGGACACGTCGCGGGCGTAGGGATAAAAAATAGTGGGTTCGTTGTAGGTGTAGGCGATGCTGCGGCTGTCGTAGCGGAGGGCCAAGGCCACCAGTTGTTCGGGCGGTACGTAATCCTGTTGTTCCACTTTGCGAACTTGCGATATTTGCCAGTTTTGGCAGAACGAACATTTCATATTGCATCCCACGGTTCCGATGCTCAAAGCGCGCGAACCTGGCAGGAAATGGTAGAGCGGTTTTTTTTCGATGGGGTCCACGTGGATGGCGGCGATTTTGCCGTAGACCAAATTCACCAAACGGCCTTTTTCGTTTTTGTTGACGCCGCACACCCCGGTTTGTCCTTCGCGCAGGGTACAATAATGGCTACAAAGCTTACAGCGGATTTTTCCACCGGGCAAGCGGTCGAAAAATTTATCGATAACGGGATGACCTGAATTATTCATCTTCTTCGAATTTTTCTACTTGATAGACGTAAATTTCCGGATGATAAACCAGACAATTGGCCGGTAATCCCGCTTTTTGGCAAAGGTGGGCGAAGAACAGGTCGAAATCGGGTAATTGTTCCCACACTTGCGGCAGGAAGGTGGCCTGGCGCGCTCCCAGGCGCAGGATGACGCCGTCGATGCCGGGACGTATGATACTCCTGAGATGTTCCGTGTCGGTGTATTCCACTTTTTGCGGAATGGTCAGAATGGAGATTTCAATGCGAACATGAGGAAGTTCTTCGGGTGTGAGTGGCGGAAAACGAGGGTCTTGAAAGGCGGCGGCTTTGGCATTATGAATCACGTCGTCAATAAGCGGACGCACGGGAATGATGGAACCGATACAACCGCGCAATTCGTAGCCTCCGGCACCTCGTTCCTTGTTGAGCGTAACAAATACGGCGCGTTTTTCGGCCAATTGAGGATAACGGGCCACCAATGCATCGCGGTCGATCAGTTTGCGGCCGGCAAATTCTTCTTCGATGGCCAGGCGGGCCACTTGCAATAAAATTTTTTTTAATTTATCGTCAATAGCTGCATTCATTTGGTTAAGATTTAGAAGGTTACTTGTATTTTTTAA
The DNA here is from genome assembly GCA_013153655.1 of Chlorobiota bacterium. Taxonomy (GTDB): domain Bacteria; phylum Bacteroidota; class Bacteroidia; order Flavobacteriales; family Flavobacteriaceae; genus JAADED01. Next base: position 13,031 of record JAADEB010000029.1, on the reverse strand, counting down.
AGATAACAAAAAATATGCAATGAAGCTTTTGAAGTACAAAATGGCGCAATTCCATGAAATTTTGTAAATTGACATACAAATTTTGTCAGATGAAAACAACCGGAATCATTATGCTTATCCTGGCGGCGGTGTTGTTTGCGACCAATCCCGACAAGGATGATTTCAAAGAATACATGGCGGCCAAAATCAAAGAAGAAATTGTTAAAGAAACCCGCGACAAAGGGGAAGTGGCCGGCATATTCAAGCCTTTTGCCGAAGGCTTGGCCGAATTGGGCGGTGCTTTGGGTACGACCTTCACCGAACGTGATAATTACTATCTGTTTTCGATTTATACCTTTCAATTGCCTTCAAACCCGGATGAAAAACCCGTAAAATTTCTGGGTATTGCCAAGCAGTTTATTGCGTTGGACAATGAATAATGAACAACGAACAACTAACGTTTAAGAACTAAAAACTAAAAATTATGAATTTTTTGGAGTGATTTAGTGAGATAGTGATTTAGTGAATAGTTTTCGTTAAACCGTTGAATCGTTAAATCGTTGAATCGAAAATTTTTAGAAACAACCCTCACCATTTAGTCCCGTTAGGAACGCCGTGTTGGTAGCATTTTATTTCATTGAAATAATGTTTATTGAATAGAGATGAATTAACACCTAAGAACTAATTTGATTTAGTTAAAATTAAAATATCGATTTAACGGTTTAACAAAGAAACCTAAATCCCAAATCCTAAATCCTAAATCCGTTATTTAATTAAAGAAGGATAGGAGATATGGAAAACAATAGAAATGAAAAACCCAAGAAAATCGAAAAATGAATAACCGGCTGTTTACCCGGGTTTAATGACTAAGAATCAAATCCCGTTTTCCCCATTAGTCGAACACTTTTTTGATTTGCGTCTCGTCACCTACCACCAACAACATGTCGCCGTCGAGAAATACGGTATCGGGATCGGCTATGATCCGGCTTTTTCCGTCGCGGGTAAGCATGACAGCATTTATACCGTAACGGTTGCGCAAATCCAATTGACGGAGTGATTTTCCGGTCATGGACGAAGGGATTTTAATTTCCATTAGGATATTTTCCTTGTCCACGGTAAGTTTTTCCATGATATGGGGGTGGGTGATTTGTTCGGCCAGGCGGTCGGCACTTTCTATTTCGGGCAAAATGACGCGGTCGGCGCCGATTTTGAGGAGAATTTCCTTTTGGATGCGCGTGTTGGCCTTTCCGGTAATATGTTGCACACCTATTTTCTTCATGTGCGTGATAGCCAGGATAATGGCTTCCAGTGAACTGCTCATTCCGAGAATGATTTCGTCGAACCGGCCGATGTCAATTTTTCGCAGCACGTCCGGATCCGTCACGTCGGCTTGGAGGGCCACCTCCACATGTTCCTTGATTTCGTTTACTTTTTTCATGTCCAAATCCACTGCCATCACATGATGCCCCATTTCGTTTAGCTTTACGGCCACTTCAAAGCCGAAGGTGCCTAAACCCACTACGATAATATCTTGTTTTTTCATAATCAATAAATTTCAGCTTCGGGATAATGTATCTTAATTTCTTTTCGTTTTACGGAAGTTGCCAGGGCAAAGGATGCCGGTCCCAAACGGCCGATAAACATTAAAATAATAATGATCCATTTGCCGGCTGTTCCCAACATAGGGGTCAAACCCAAACTCAATCCCACCGTTCCCATGGCCGATACGGCTTCGAACAAACTTTCCTTTAAGGGTGCCCCTTCCATATCCATCAAAAGCAAAGTGCCGGCCGAAAGTACGATAAAATAACTGATGGCCGTGGCAAAAGCTTTGAGGATGGTTCGCGACGAAATGCTGCGATGGCGGTAAACCACGGTTTGTTTGCCTTTGAGTACCGAGATGATGGCGTAAATCATGATAAAAAAGGTGGTGGTCTTGATACCGCCTCCTGTGGAACCCGGCGAGGCACCGATAAACATCAGGATGAGAAAGAGGAAAATGGTGGTATCATGCAAGGCGGTCAGGTCCACGGTGTTGAAACCGGCCGTTCGGGTGGTGACGGATTGGAAAAAAGCATCCAGCCATCCCGTTTCTCCTTTTTCGAAAAAATAAATCAGTATCATACCGCCTATAATCAAAACGGCCGTTACGGTTAATACCACACGCGTGTGTATGCTCACCCCTCGCTTTCGGCGCCTATGAAGCAGGTCCACAATAACGAAATAACCGATTCCGCCGGTGATAATTAACAAGGTTGTGGTCAGTTTTACCAACCAGTGGGTTCCGGTAAGGCTTTGGTCGTAGGGTGAGAAACCGGCATTGCAAAAGGCCGAAATCGAATGGAACAGACCTTGATAAAGAGCATCCCGCCAAGCCAGTCCCTGACGGTGGAAGCCTAATGTCAGGAGGAGAAATCCGGCCGTTTCCGAAATAAGCGTGATTTTCAAAATGCTTTTCAGAACGAATGTGGCATCATTCAGGTTAATGTTTTCCGATAAATGAGAGAAGCTCATGCGGTGGCGCAAGCTAAGTTTTCCTTTTACGGCGAGCAAAAAAGAGGAGGTGAGTGTCATGATACCCAAAGCTCCCAGTTGGATAAGCAACAAAATGCTCAATTGCCCCCAAAGATTAAATCCCGAGGTGGGTACCACGGTAAGCCCGGTAACACACACGGCGGAAGTGGAAGTAAAAAGCGCATCCGTCCAGGTCAGACCGTCCGAATGATTTACCCAAGGCATCCGGAGCAGAGCCGTACCGAAAAGGATGAGGAAAAGGAATGACAAAACCAAGTATTGCCATGAGTTTAATCGAAGTTTTATTTTTTTATCAGATACCACGAAGCGAATTTATCAAAATATCGATTCATAATCAAAGTATAAATGCATGCAATTACATTAAAAATGAAATTTATCCCTTAAAAAAGCTTTTGATTTGCGGAAGAACCATTTTTTTCATATGTATTTTTACATGATAATTTTTTCTATGTATAATTTAAGCGCCTAATTTCATAAAAAATTGATGTTTAGTTTTCATGAAAGGTAGTGAAAAATTTTTTCGAACTACCGTAAGTTTTTTAGAAATAATAAAAAATAATAATATTTTAAGTAATTCTTTGGTGGTAAGCATGTTGTTAAGGATAACGATTCAAAATAATGATACAAAAATAAGAAGATGATTGAAAATATGATAACCAAAGCATCTCCTGTTTTAAAAATATTCTAAGTTTGGGACATGTTTGTATGTTTAAAATTTTTAATATATTTGCTTTGGTAAACCCTAAAACAATTGTATTATGAGAAAAATTACTTTTTTATTCCTGTTGTTAACGGTTTTGTGGTCATCACAGGCCCAAGACTTTAACGACTCATGCACCTCGGCTTTCGAGGACATCAGTTCAACGGGAACCGCCTTAGGTTTGTCCGATGACGGAGAAGCAGCCATTACTCTGCCTTTTGATTTTACATTAACGGGTCAAACATCCCGAGATTTATTGATAGGTAATAATGGCGGTGTGCTTTTTGGAATTAGTGATGGAGATTTGTCATACTCTAATAGATCCTTGGACGATGATAATGTGCTTGTTGGTTTTTATCCTTTTTGGGATGATATTGATGATAATGCCGGAGATGTATATTGGGAAGTAAAAGGAAGTGCTCCGAACCGTTACGTTGTTATCGAATGGTATCAACGTCCACACTATAATAATATCGATAATGCCACATTTGAATTGATTTTGTATGAAGGAACCAATGAAGTGGAATTTCGATATCAGGATATTGTTTTTAATGACAGTAGTTTGGATTACGGAGCATCTGCAACCATAGGTATTAAGGCTTCCGGAGGTGTATATCAATATTCGTACAATACGGCTATCGATAGTAGTGTTACCTGTATTCATTGGACGCCTCCGGCACAGTACAATCCTTATATCGAATTAAGTATTGACCCCGATTGTGCAAATTCCCAATTCTTTGTAACCGCTCATGTGGGTGATTTGGGTGGAGCTTCATCCCTAACCCTGTCCGATGATCAAGGAAGCCCTTCCCAACAAGTTGCCGACACCGTGGATGTTACCTTCGGACCTTATGCGGACGGTACGCAAGTTACTATAACGGCTGTTAACAATGATGACAGTACTTATACCACTTCCCAAACGGTACAATACTACTGTCCGCCGCCTAACGACGAATGTGCCGATGCCATTGCTTTGACCGTTTATCCGGCCGATAGCAGCGCAGGGCATGAAATCGACGCCACTACCAGCCATGCCACTCAAAGCGACATGGGACACACATCTTGTGATTCTTATGGTACCAACTTGGATGTATTCTATTCATTTGTCGCCCCCAATAGCGGAAGATTGAAAATTATTACCGGAGGAGATAGAGGAAGTACCGTCGAAGCGGCGGTTTACGACGGTTGTAACGGTAACGAATTGGAATGCTTCGGCCGTTCGACCGAAAAAATTATGACGGATTTAACGCCCGGCCAAACATATATCTTGCAGGTATGGCATGATGCCGGTAGTGAAGGAGATTTCACCATTGTGCTTGAAGAAATGGTTTATACCGATCCGGAATTCGAACTTACTCCCGTTGGTCACTGTGATACTTCCAACCCCACATTCGATCTGCAAGTGCATATTACCGATATGGGTGGTGCCGATTCCGTTACCATTACCGATGATCAAGGAAGCAGCTCTCAGCAAGTTACCGATACGACGACGGTTACTTTCGGGCCTTATGATGAAGGTACCAATGTAACCATAACCGTAACAAATGATGAAGATACCACTTATACCACCAGTCATAGTTATCAATATTATTGTCCGCCCGAAAATGATAATTGTGCCGATGCCATAGAACTTACCATTGAACAAAACTGCGATAATCCTACTGTAGGCAATAACCAAGGGGCAACGGATTCGGGAGTCGGAGATCCCGGATGTGCCAATTATCAGGGTGGCGATATCTGGTATTATACCACTACCACTCAGGATTTGGATACGTTAATTTTCGAAACCAAAGCTATTTCGGGTAGTAATTTCACCGATTCGGGTATGGCGGTTTATACAGGCGATTGTAGTTCACTTTCGGAAGTGAACTGTGATGATGACGGTGGAGAAAGCGTTCGTTCGAAAATTATTGTTACCAATGTTGCAGCCAATACCACCTATTATATCCGTATATGGGAATACGGAAATAATGATTCCGGAGAAATCGGAATTTGTGCTTATTCGCCCAGTTTGGCCGTTGCCAATCAACTTTCCGCAGACCAATTCCGTATCTTCCCCAATCCTACTAACGGATTAGTTCATTGGGAAGCAAAAGGTAGTGTCGAGCGTGTTCAATTATCCGACATAACAGGACAAATTCTGTTTAATATTCAAAATCCTACCGGTTCTTCCATCAATATTGCCGGTTTGCCCAACGGTATTTACTTGCTCCATGTATGGATGGACGGACGTCAAGGTATTTACCGTGTTGTGAAAAAGTGAAAGTAATTCATCATCAAACAAAGGCCGCTCGAATAGAGCGGCCTTTTTTATGATAAAATGTATGATATAAAAAACGCCTCGATTCTTTGAGGCGTTTTTTATAGTGGAGCCGATGGGAGTCGAACCCACGACCTCTTGAATGCCATTCAAGCGCTCTAGCCAACTGAGCTACGGCCCCGTTTGTTGTTTAATGAACTTTTGCGATGGCAAATATACGTAAATTTTTAATAAGTCAAATATTTCAATCCAAATCATGTAAAAAATATTTATTTTGGGTTAATGTGTTGTAAGAAAACTAGTTAGTTTTGAGCTAGTCGCATTTTTAACTGTATTAATGATTTTTTTGTCGTAAAAACGGTATAATTATTTTCGGGCATTGAATTATCCCATGGAAAATATTTTTTCTTTTTTGCCGATATCGTGTATCTTGTAATAGTAATTCTATTCTTTTTTATTAAAAAAACAATGGAAAATGTTCGAATGATTTATGTAAGGTTGAAGTGAAAAGTTTTTACCGGTAAAAATTTAAATCGTTTTGGCACAATTTGTGTTTTGAACGGAATAAATCATTATTTTTGAAAAGTTAACGCCAAGATATGGACATTCTGCTAATTATTTTGGGGGTTATCCTCATTGTATTGGGCATCATCGGATGCATTTTGCCGGCGCTTCCGGGGCCTATTTTGGCCTGGGCGGCATTGTTGCTCTTGCAATGGACGGACAAGGTTCCCGAAGATTGGGATATGGTGTGGACCACGCTGGGCATAGCCGTGGTGGTGCATGTGTTGGACTACGTGGTGCCGGCCATGGGGACCAAAAAATTCGGCGGTACCAAATACGGCGTTTGGGGCGCCACGCTGGGCCTGCTCATCGGGATTTTTACGCCTATTCCGTTCGGCGTGATTTTGGGACCGTTTCTGGGGGCCTTCATCGCCGAAATGATGCACCAATCCGACGGCAATAAGGCCTTTCGCGCGGCCTTGGGTTCATTGGTGGGATTCCTGTTTTCCACGGGTCTTAAACTGGCCGTTACGCTCTACTTTGCCTACCTGTTTTTCCAATCCGTGTGGCCGGTATATTTTTAAATCCGAAACGGAATGAAAACATTTCTTTTCATACTGCTGACACTGTTTTTGCTTCCCGGAGCATTCGCACAATTAAGAGCCGTCTATCAAGCGCCGCCGGAACATATCGCCGGCCTCCGGGCCACGGCCAACGATTATCCCTACGTGGTGCCGTTTGCGGCCATGGACGAGCGTTTTTTCATCGAATTCGACGACCTGGAAGGTGACGAGAAATCCTACTATTACCGCATCCGCCGCATGGATGAGCATTGGCATCCTTCCAATTTGCTTCCACAGGAATACATCGACGGATTCGACAGCGATATGATTCAAACCCAGGAAAATTCCCGCGCCACCCTGCAACCTTATACGCATTACAGCTTTTCCATACCCAACCGCAACACACGCATCAAACTTTCGGGCAATTACCTGGTGGAAATCCTGGACGAAGATGAAAACGTGTTGTTCAACATTCCCGTTATTTTTTACGAAAAAACCGTAAGCGTGGGTTTGCAAGCCAAGCGCACCAACGCCCCGGCCACGGTGGCCACCTCCCATATGCTGGAACTCACCGTTTATGCCGGACGTCTCCAAGGCGCCAATCCCGCTTCCGATATCCGCATCGAAATCTACCGGAACGCCAACCTGTTCGAACCGCTTGTGCTACATCAACCCACCTTTAACCTGGGCAACGAATGGCGCTACCACGACCCGCAAAAAATGACCGTGGCGGCCGGCAACGAATTTCTCTCCTTCGAAACGCGCCGCCAACGGGGCTACAACCGCGGCGTGGATTTTTCGGAATTGGACGATTTGTATCATTACTACCTGCCGGTGTATGCGCCTTCGCCACACTACATGACCTACAACGATATCGACGGTTCCTACATCTTCGATGCCACCGGAACCGAGCATCCCGCCACCGGCGCCGACTACGGTCCCGTCCATTTTCGCATAGCCAAAGATTTGGCTGCCGGTAGGGACATCTACGTGGTAGGGCGTTTCAACAACTGGCAACTCTCGGATGCCTACCGCCTGCGGCCGGTGGAAGGAGCGGATTTTGCCGAAACCACCGTGTTGCTCAAACAGGGTTACTACGATTACTACTACGTAGGCCGCCACAAGGATGGCCGTATCGATTGGACGGCCGTTACGCCGTCGTTTGCCGAAACCGAAAATCGTTATACCGCCGTGGTGTACTACCGCCCGCCGGGTGCGCGTTACGTACGCGTGGTGGGTATGGGCCAAGCCGTCAGCAAACCTTTGAAATAATGAGCAAACGTATCCTCCTTCTGTCCGACACGCACGGCACTTGCGATGATTTTATCGCCAAATACGCCGCGGATGCGGACGAAATCTGGCATGCCGGGGATGTGGGTTCCCTTCAAGTGTTGGAATGCCTGGAAACCAAGGGGCCGGTTAGAGCCGTATATGGCAACATAGACGGAGGCATATTGCGTCAAACCCTGCCGGAATTCACATATTGGGAAGACGGCGGCCTGAAATTCCTCATGCTTCATATCGGCGGTTATCCGGGGCGGTACAGCGCCCGGGCGCGGGAACTTATCGACCGATACAGGCCGGACGTGTTCATAGCCGGGCATTCCCATATCCTGAAAGTGATGCCGGACAAGGTCCGCCACCTGATGCATATGAATCCGGGAGCGGCGGGCCGTTCGGGTTTTCATAAGAAACGTACCATGCTTCGCTTTCACCTGGAAGAAGGACAATTGAAGGACCTGGAAGTGATTGAGCGGGACAGAAAACACGGATAATGAACCGTATTTCGATGAAAAATCTTTTCCTCACGGTGTTTTTAATCGCCGGCTTGTGGCTTCGGGCGCAACCGACGGATATGGTGCCGGACGACATCACCCACGGCGATTTCTTGGTCTTGGCAACGGATTCCATCGATGTGTACGCTAAGCCGGACGCCTTTTCGCCAATGGTATATCGCATTCCGGCACACAGGTTGTTTTATGCCGTTCCGGTGGAAAACAGTCCTTGGTACCAAGTGTATGTACCCACGGATTCATGGGACCGCAAGACATCTTCGGGAGCTTATTCTTATATCAAAGGTTATATTTTTTCCAATCGTTTTGCGCTTTTGGACCGGACTAAACAAACCGACAGCATCCCGCTCAAATTGATTTTCATCACGGGCAGGAAACCAAACCGGACACTGGGTGCCGTAAATCGCTATTACGGATACTTTCCCGACCGGGCCCCATCCGATTATATCCGCCAAATGTATATGGAATTCAGGGGCCACCGCATACGGCAGCCGGAATATCTCTACAAGGACTTATTGAATCTATCCTACAAAGAGCCGCGATTTACGAGCGATGACAAGGACAAATTCACCTATTACCGGATTGGCAACATTTATGTAATCGAGCAAAACGGCGGCGACGGATGTTATTCCTTTTACGTTTATTGGGTTATCCGGAACGGGAAGATCATCCAACGATTGATTTGGGGAATGTAATTTTTTTTTGTTAAGTTCTTTGTGTCAAATGTTTCAAAGAGGATAAATCTTATAAAGATAAAGAGAATATGGAGGCAGAATAAATATTATGCTTTCTTTGTATATGTATATTTTTTGAAAGAAAAATGAAAGAAATATGAAATATTTTCTACCTTTTGTTTTAATTCTGCTAGGGCTTTCTTTCTATAAGCCTAACCGGGAAATACGGTTTAGTCCTAAGTTAAAACCTAATTCGATTTATACGATGAATTATGTAGCGGAATCAAAAAGCATAATAAATTTTGACGGGCCGAAAGAAATACTGGAAAAGATTAAAGCAAATGGAACCGGTCTGCCGCTTGTCGAGGAAATAAAAAAAGAATTTACCGTAAAAACGATTACCGATTCTCTTGATGAAGATAATATGTTCGGGTTAAGAATGGAATATGAAAAGATAAAGATTATTAAGAAAATAAACGGGAAAGAAGAACAAATCGTGAGTCCGCTTTCGGGTTTGGTCGTTATCGGAAAATATACCGAAAACAATAAAATTAAAATTGATAGCGTAATAAGTTCATATTTTGACAAACAATCAAAGAATATTTTGAAGAAAATGGCAGAAGAAATTCAAAATAGTATAAAATTTCCCGATCATCCTTTAAAAATCGGTGACGAATTTGAACAAAAAGTTCCCGTAAATTTTCCGATGGAAGGGCTTTCTCAAATGAAAATGATGATAATATCAAAATATAAACTTATCGAAATTAAAGATGACAAAGCTATCTTCGACATAAAACAAACCCTTTCATTGGACTCGAAAACGGATAAATGGGAGGTGCACGCTTCCGGAGTCGGTGGCGGTATAGCCGTTTATGATCTTAAACAAACATACATAATCCGAAACGATACGGACCTTGAAATGGATATGACCGTGAAACTGGAAAACTTGACAATGAATGGAAAGTCCAAAACAAAAATCAAGCAAGATATTAAGATTGAGCGCCGGTAAGCCGGTCGTTTTAATGGCTCATATTGATGGAAATGAATAAATGGGATTTTAGTTTGTAAAGAACATTTAAATAATCAATCTCTACTTTTTAAAAAAAATCTCGCTTAATATTAATCCCGTTTCAAACGGTTATATCCACGCATATCACCCAAAAAAGTTATATTATTGCCCGACAAACCGGAAGATGCTTCGATTGGAAAACGTACATATCGTCCTGGGCGGAACCACCATTGTGGAAGACATTTCCTTTCAGATGAGTAAAGGTGAACGTTTGGCCTTGACCGGACGCAACGGAGCGGGTAAAACCACTTTGCTGCGTGCCATTGCCGGCGAAATAGAACCCGCCGAAGGCCACATACACCGTCCCAAGGATATGCACATAGGCTATCTGCGCCAAATGATCCGTCCGGCCACCGGTCGTACGCTCATGGAAGAAGCCGAAACCGCTTTCCCGGAAATCAAAAACTTGGAAGCCGAAATCCAACGCCTGGAAGTCGAAATGGAACGGCAAGCCGATGCCGAAGCCGCCGAACGCCTGGCCGCCTTGACCTATCGCTACGAACTCCTGGGCGGTTACACTTATCGCGGACGTTTGGAACGGGTGTTGAAAGGTCTGGGATTTTCACGGGACGATTTCCACCGGCCGCTGGCGTCCTTTTCGGGCGGCTGGCAAATGCGCGTGGAATTGGCCAAAATCCTGGCCGCCCCCAACGACCTGCTTTTGCTGGACGAACCCACCAACTACCTGGACCTCGAAAGCATCATTTGGCTGGAACAATTCCTGGCCGGATACGAAGGGATGGTGATCCTGGTGTCCCACGACCGCCGTTTTCTGGACAAGGTCAGTACGCGCACGCTGGAACTTTGGCCGGAAGGCTACCTGGATTTGCCTTTTCCGTATTCGGAATTTCAGCAAAAAAAGAAGGAAATCATCGAAAAAATGCGCCGCGATGCCGCCAATCAGGAAAAGGAAATCAAACACATGCAGCAGCTCATCGACCGCTTCCGCTACAAGGCTACCAAGGCTTCCTTCGCTCAATCCCTGATTAAAAAACTGGAAAAAATGGAGCGCATCAACGTGCCGGAACCCGATGTACCGCCGGTGCGTATTCGTTTTCCCGAAGCCGCTCCGCCGGGTAAGGTGGTTTTCCGCGCCGAAGGCCTGTCGAAATCCTACGGGTCGAAGCAGGTGTTGAAAGACTTGGAATTCCACATGGCACGGGGCGAAAAAATAGCCTTCGTAGGGCGCAACGGCATGGGCAAAACCACTTTGGCTTCCATTCTGGCGGGCGAAAACGATTACGAAGGCCGCTTGGAACGCGGGCACAACGTGCGGATTGGCTATTTGGCACAGGACAGCAGCCGGAAACTACCCGAACATATGCGTATTCTGGATTACCTGGAAGACCGAGCTACGGACCAAACCCGGAGCCGTGTACGTGATGTGGCGGGGGCTTTCCTGTTCCCGGGTGATGATGTGTACAAACCCATCGGTGTGTTGTCCGGAGGAGAGCGCAATCGCGTGGCCTTGGCGGGCATGATGCTCCAATCCTTCAACGTACTGATCCTGGACGAACCCACCCACCACCTGGATATTCCTTCCAAGGAGGTGCTCAAATCGGCTTTGAAAGATTTTTCCGGCACCTTGATCGTGGTGTCCCACGACCGCGATTTTCTGGAAGGCCTCACGGAGCAAACCTGGGAATTCCGTCCTTTGGAAGTGCGTAAATTTCCCGGCGATATCAATGACTTTCTTTCCGTTCGCCGGGTGAATGGTCTGGAAGAATTGGAACGCCAAACCTCCGCTCCGGGCCATCAATCCAAGGAAGAACAAAACGCCAAAAAAGGCCGAATCCACCGCCAAAGGTCCAAGGAACGCCGCCGCTGCGAAAACAGGTTACGCAAGATCGAGGCGGAGATTGAGGTCAAAGAAGCCGAATTATCGGCCATGGAAAGCCGCTTGGCAGGCGGCGAAGCCGGTGATGCGGATTTTTACAAAACTTACGCTCTTTTGAAAGAGGAAATAGACCATTTATACCAAACGTGGGAACAACACCAAGAGGCGTGTTCCCACTTATTGGAAGAGGAATAATTTTCACTACTTCACCTTTATTCAAGGCATTAGAACCCATATAGGGTTTGGAGAGAGTGTACGTTTTTATTTTTTGATAAAATACCGTGCACTTTCCCCTTCGATTGTGGTTAGTCGCAATACATACACCCCGGGACTTAAATTTCCGGTAAATATGATATTTTCCTTAGGCTTGTTCAATTCCATCAATACCTTACCCGAAAGATCGGTGATTTGTACACCAAGTACCGGAATTTTGCTCTTCCAATGGAGGGATTCACCGGCCGGATTGGGATAGAGCCGCCAGGTATTATCCAAGGAGGCCTCAGGGCTGTTTAATGTTCCGTTGACTTGGAAATTGTCGAAATACACGCGTTTGGTACCCGTGGATGAGGGTGCCATCGGCGTAAAGGAGGCGAGTTTTACTGTCAGTGCAAAACGTACGTATAGGCCGTCATAGGCACTCAGGTCTTCTTGCAGGTGCGTAAGTCCGGAAAGGGCTTGGTTGCCACTCCATTCATGAAGCAAAGTCCAGTTTTGGCCTTCATCGGTGGTGATCAATACCTGGACGGTGTCATTGGAAGCCAGTGTGATATATTGGCGGTTGTCGGAATCCACGGCCGCCACATCCATTTGTAAGTTGGCATCGGGACCCGAAATTTCGATGCGCGGCGAAATGAGCCATACCCGGTCCGAAGTGAAATAATCGGGGTTCGGGCTAAAAAGTGCTTGACCCATAGTGGCATCCATGGGAAAGTCGCCTATTTGCCAAAAATCTCCCAATCCGTCTCTTATCCAATTAGGATATTCATCTGTTTTGTTTTTCCAGCAAGGCAGATTGTTTTGGGAGAAATCTTCCGTGTATTGTGCATGATACGATACACAAAAATAATCTTCCCAAAAATCATAACTCGTGTTATCACAATCGGAACCCACATAAACC
>JAADEB010000078.1 GCA_013153655.1 Chlorobiota bacterium | reverse complement strand
GTGCCCGTTTGGTGGTATTCGCCGCTGCCTTTGTAGCGGAAGGCGATATACACCGTCTGACCGGCATAAGGCGTCAGGTCGATATCGCCCGAGTCGATCCAGGCATGGTTGGGATCGCTGTCGGTGGCGATACGGCAATTGAGTTCGGTCCAAGTGGCGCTGCGTACATCGAAGCCGTTAAAATCGGTGGAGATGAACACTTTCAAGGCATCGTGCGTCCAGTAGGCTTTGGCCGTTTGGAAGCTGAGTTTCATGCCGTTGTGTACGGCCACCGGCGGCGAAACGAGCCAAGCGATGTTTTGTGCTTCGCCCGAACGGTAGGCGCTCATTTGAGCGTAATGGTTATTGGAACCGCTGTAAAATCCGCCGCTCCATTTGCGCGTACCGGCTTCATTGTAATTGTACCAACCGCGCAGGTCGATATCTTCGCCTTTTTCCGTCAAGCCGAAGGTTTCCAGCAAGTAAGGCGAATCCATACGCATATTGGACAGGTTCGCATCGTAGATATCGCGCAGGTAGATTTGCAGTTCGTCGTCGGTTATGGTACCGTCGTGGTTGGCGTCGTAGCAGCTCAGGATACCGGTAAGGGTACCGCTGCCCGGACGCACATGTGCATCGGCAAAATTGGCATACCCGCTGGTACGCACCGTGATGCCGGCACTTCCCTGAGGATCGAATTCAAAGTAGCGGTTCGAAGCCTTGGGACGCGGACGCGGACTTTGGCTGTCGCTGTAAGCAAAGCGTTCGAACACTTCGCGGTCGGCGAATTGACCGCTCACACGCACCAAATTACCGATATTGGCCACGCTGATTTCTTCCGAAACCTGCGGTTCCACCGTCTCGCCGGTAAAGAAAATGTGGTCTTGGTCTACGGCGTCGGAAATGCCGCCCAAGTTTCCATGGTAGAGGTCACCCAATTGGATTTCGCCGCCTTTTACGCCCACATACAAGTCTTTCAAATTGATTTTGAGGCGTGCGCCGCGATGATAACCGCGCAAATACAGGTCGCGCATATAAAGGTTGAGTTTAATCCCACCCGATTGATCCTGAATATAAACGGCACGATAGAAGTTACCGGCTTTGTCGGAAGCCGAAACCACCGCATCCAAAATCCAATCGTCGGTGATTTGCATCAATTGATTGTTGCCCAAGGCGGCTTTTACGTCGGCAATGGTGGTGTTGGCCTGCAAGGACGAGCCGTCGCAGGTGGGTTGGGAACCGTCGCAACGCGCACCCGTAAATTGGACATCGTCGGTGCTGCGGATATAGATTTGATAATCGTTGCGATATTTACCCAATACGGCCGTCACGCTACCTTTGCCGGCAGGTACGGTTTCGGTGGCAAAACGTGCATAACCGCTGTTGCGCATAATCAAACTGTTGCCCGAGCAATCTTCGATGTATTTGTTCACACCGCTCTTGCCTTCCAGCGAGTAGGTGGAACAAAGATCGCCCTTGCTGAATTGCACCTCGTTGATTTGAATCAAGGTGTTCAGGTATTGATCGCCGTTGGCCGTGATTTGCGGAATGGTCACCACCGTGGGTTGGATTTCCACCGGGTCGGCGCATGAAGCAAAAATGCGCTTATCGATTTCGCTGGCCGGAATACGGCCGATACCCGTTCCGCGGCCACTGTCGTAGGTGAGGCCCAATTTATACACACCGCGGTCCTTGCCGATAAACAGGCCTTTGGCGCGTACAATCACCTTTTTGCCTACGGGATAGTCCACATAAAGGTTGCGTTTGTCCAAAGCGATATAAATACCGGCCGTGGGATTTTGCGGCGCGTCTTGCAGAACAATACCCGTATAGTAATTGCCCGCTTCGTCCGACGACACCACGTAGCCTTCGAATATCAAATCATCTTCGATTTGGGTGATTTCGCCCGTGGGTGACACGGCCAAAAGGTCCGAAATGGTGGCATTGGCCGCGTAAGGCGGATTTTGGCAATCTCCGTTGCCCGTTTCCCATTTGTCTTTTTGCGAACAGGAGGCGGCACTCAGAATTCCTATCAGGATGAGTAACCGGTTGAAATGTTTTATCATTTTTTTCATGGTTTTTCTTTTTAAATGATTAGAAACGGACGCTCAACATGACAAAATAATTACGTCCGTAGCTCATCCAGTATTTGTTGCCGAATACGGGAACACTGTTGATTTTCTTATCCACGTAGAGTTCGGGATAGCTGGCTTTACGCGATTGTTCGAATCCGCCCGTCGGCGTAATGTCGTCCAGCAAATTGTTGGCCAACACAAACAATCCGATGTAATATTTATCCACTTTCCACGATTTTCCGCCGATAAAGTTCAGGTGAACGGCCGAAGCCAGTTTTTCCTGTTTCAGCAGGTCCGAAAGGGTTTCGCCCGTTACGGCCGGAATGTCCCAATCTTCGTGGTTGCGGTAATTTTCAATTTCGCCGTAAGGCTCGTTGGTGTTGGGATCCAGGTAGAAACGTTCCGTACGCAGGATCGGACTCACCGAAATATAATTTTGATTGAAATAATTCAAATTCATTCCCGCAAACCAGTAATGCGGACTGCGGTATTCCACGCCGATGCTGTAAGCCTGTTGCGGTCCGTTGGCCACACGGTAACCGCTCAGGTAACTTTTACCCAAATAGGTGGCGCCGAAAATGTCCGAAGCCACATACACATCCGGATTGTTGGCGTAAATATGGCGTCCGATAGCGGCGGCGGCCGTGGCTTTCCACGAAGGCGTCAATTGTGCTTCGGCACCGAATTCCAAACCTTCGTAGTAGCGCGACTCGCCCGTAACGATTTGCGTCAGGAAAAAGGCGTTACCGTTAATATTGCTCGGAATGCCTTGCACACCGTTCATAGAGATACCTTCGGCAAAGAAACGTTGGATTTCCGTGGAGTTATCCACTTGGTTGAAATAAGCCGTGATGCGGGTTTTCAGGTAAGGCGAACGGTAGATATACGACACGTCGAAACCGTTGATTTTTTCATTGGCCATGCCCACTTGGTCGGAGCCGGGAACCACATCGTTGCTTACGCGCGAATTGTAGTAAATAGTTTTCATATCAGGCGCTTTGCTTTGGCTCATGAAATTGGCCGTAATCAGGTGGCGTCCCGTGATTTTGAAGGTGGCACCGGCCTTAAAGGCGTGTTCGTTGTGATAAATATTGGCACCCTTTCCGTAGGAATCGTCAAACATGGGATTTTTGTACAATCCTTCGCGTTGGTAGGTACGCATGCCGTATTCGAAGGCGCCGTACAAATCCAAATATTTGGAAAAATATTGTCCCTGAACATAAGCCGAGGATTTCAATCCGTTAATAATATAATCGTAGGAAAATTTATCCTTTTCGCCCACCTTGCGGTTGGGATTGTTCAGGTCGTTGTCCTCTTTGCCCGGGTCGGCATAAGGATTTTTGTCGTAGAAGAAAGGCGCACCCAACAAATCGTTCATGTAGGCGTAACCTTCGGAAGTGAATTTACGTACGTTGACGGCCGCGCTCAGCGTAAAGGCGTCCGAAAAACGTTTGTTGAAATTGGAATTAAAGGTAAAGTTCTTATCGTCGGTCACGTCGTCGTAATAATAATAACGTGCACTTCCGTCGTCGGCCGTATTGTTCATGTTGGCCCGGTAGAGATAATCCCAATTGATTTGGCCGTACTGCATGAAATCCAGGTAAGCGTTGGCCGCTTCCGGCAGGTTTTCGCGCGAAAGCCAATAGCTCGGCAAGTAGCGGTAATAGGTGGGATCCGGATTGTTGGCATTATAGTAACCGATGCGGCTGTTGGCCATTTTGAGGCGGTTGAAAGCCACACTGGTTTGCAGGGAAGTGTTCAGGTCGATTTGCCAATTGTGGGTCAGAATGGCCGTAGGCGAACAGATTTTTTTGCGTCGTGCGTTGCGTTGCTTGCCGTCTTGCAGGCCCCAGTAGGCGTTGTAGCGGTAGCCTTTCATGTCGTACACTTCCATGGTGTTAGGCGAGGATTTGCCGCGTTTGTTGGGAGTGGTAAACACGGTCAGGTTCAGGCTGTGCTTGTCGTTGAGGCGTTTTTCCACGGCGGCAAACACGCTTTTGGCATCGTAGAAGGTGCCTTCGAAATAACCTTCGCCCGCATAACGTGACGAAACCAGGAAGGCATAGGCCCAACCGTTCTTTTGCATGCCGCTGGCGTAGGAAGCCATAACGCGGTGCCGGTAGCTGCGGTTGGTCATGGCGTACGACACTTTGGTGGTTTTGCGAATATCGGAGGCTTTTACGTTGTAGTTTACGCCGCCCAGCAAGCTACCCATGCCGTAGTCGTTGGCCGTGATGTTGGGATACATTTCCCGAGCACGCATCACGTCGTTCAATCCGCCCCAGGCCGACCATTGCGGACGCCCGTCGTAATTTTGATTCATGGGAATGCCGTTGAAATACACGGTGCTGAACCGCGAATCCAACCCGCGCATACTAAATCGCGCATTACCGAATTGGAACGCAGCGGCCCGTTGGAAAGCATCCATGCCCGATTGGAGAATCCCCGATACCGTTTCGGCCGATTCTTCGTCGGTTTGCAAGTCTTGATCGGTCAGGTTGATCAAGCCCAAATTCCGTTCTTCGTCCGATTCGGAAGGATATACCAGCACGTCACCGATATTCATGCTTTTTCCCGGTACCACCGTCAGACCGAGCACATTGGGTTCGTAATTTTCCTTTTCGATAACCAATTGTTGCGCGCCCGCCGGAACGTCTTTCAATTCAAACGTACCGTCGTCGCCGGTGGTGGTTTCCGAGGAAGTTCCTTTTACATACACATGCGCACCGGCCAAAGGCTCCATGGTATACGCATCTTTCACTTTTCCGAGAATATTACCGGTTCCTTCCTGCGCCCAAAGGCTACTCATGGCACCGAAACCGATAAGCCATAACATTAGTTTTTTCATGTTGTACGAATTGATTTGCTACAAAAATAGGTAAAAAGCCCCATAAAAATGCGATAGGTCTCATTTTCCGCCGGATTTTACATGGTAACAAATTTAAAATTAAAAGAACATAAAACAGGCATTTTTTTGAAAAACTTATATAAGATATAGAATTAAAATCAAATAATTGATTAAATATTAAAAAGATTAATAATTTTTTTATTTAGTTAAAGTTAAGGTTAAGGTTAAAGTTAAGGTATCATTTTATCGTTTGCACGGTTTAACGGTTCAACGATTTAACAAAATCTCTTCAACTATTCAACTTTTCAACAATAAATCAACGATTTAACGATTGCCCGATTTAACGGTTTAACAAACTTTTCTCAATACAAAAACCCAAACAACCATAAAGGAATTTTATTTCCAAATCCGATATCAATATCATCCGCTACGACGTAAGCATCCGTTTGTCCTTGGATTTGCCGGGAGGATTTTTTCCGGCCGCCGGTTTCAAAAAGCCATTTACCGTCCACGCGGAAATCGCCTTGGGCGGGCAAGGCTATTTTATGACGGTAACGCAATTGATTGACAAAAAAGGTTTCACGAATATTTCCCGGATTAATGTTATCGCCCGAAAAA
>JAADEB010000122.1 GCA_013153655.1 Chlorobiota bacterium | reverse complement strand
ACGGTATGAACTATTTTGACTTACTTCATTATGTTGAAGGAGATTGCTTCGCTCCACGTTGTTCCGCTCGCAATGACGGAGAACGGGAAACATATTTTTTCTGTTGAAAGGTTGAATAGATGGCTCTTGTCATTAATATTTCGGAAATTTTGATAAATCTTTCTATTTACCGATAGGCGGCAGCTAACTCAATATGATTTGTAAAAATCGTAATAAAACTTCTATAATCCGACTGAGAAACCAAAACGAATGCATTTACTCTGCCAATAGAAAACAGTTTTGATCTCTCTGAAAGGGTGGATTTTCAAAAATATGTAATTCGTTTTGTGATGGCACGTGTTCGATGCGGGAAAAGACGTTTGACGGTTTGGCGCTTTTTCCTTACTTTTAGAGCTTGAAAAATCATCGGATGAAAATAAGCCGAATCATCGTATTTTTGGTATTGCTCGCCTCGGTCATGCATGTTTATGCACAGGATAAAAAATGGGTGGAAGTGTATGTGGAACAGGACGGCCGTAAATTTTTACTGAACAATCAAACGGTAAAACTGGAACGCAAGCCTTTTACCTTAATTTTTGTTTTTAACAAACCCGAAGAAGTGGCGGGTATCTATATGAATACATCCTTCCGGCCGGAACCCTACTATATGCTCTTGCCTTCTCAGGAAATCCCCGACCTGCCTTATATTCCTCAGAAAGTTTTATCGGAATATAAATTCAATCCACATAAAGAATTGAAGGTCCATAGCGAATTTTTTCAATACCTGGGATATAATCCCCAACGCAACTGGAACAAATTCGACCGGGTGGAACACAAGGACGGCAAAATTATCGCCTATCGCCGTGTAGAAAACCTGAATTTGGTGGAACAAAGGGAACGGATTCCCGTCGGCCGCAATCACCGGGATTTGTACCTGTTTTTTACCGTACTCCATAAAACGGGCAACCCCCTCAGGCCGGTGGAAGAATGGCAAAGATTCAAAGGAAAAATTAAATTTTGATTTCTAAGAGTGTTTGTTTACCGGCTCTCCGTACGTATATATTCCACCAAACCAAACCTTTATCCGTTCATAAAAGACCCTCTTTTTCCATCATTTCATAGCCGGGGGAGCGCATATCGTTTATTTGACCCGAAAAACGCCATCGATTAATGGAAAAAACGGCAAAAAAACGTAAATTTGAAACAATCCTAAAAAATCATCCTATGAAAAACCTTGAAAACATAAAAAAAGTGGCCGTTGTAGGCGCCGGCACCATGGGCAACGGTATCGCCCATGTATTTGCCCAATCGGGGTATGAGGTTCATTTGATCGACGTTTCGAAAAATGCCTTGGAACGTGCCTTGGAAACCATTCAGAAAAACCTGATGCGTTTGTTGAAAAAAGAAAAAATCGACGAACAGACCAAGGAACTCACCTTGCATAATATCCACACCTTCGAAAGCCTGTACGAAGGAGCCAAGGATGTGGATTTCGTGGTGGAAGCGGCCACGGAAAACCCGGATATCAAATTCAAAATTTTCAAAGACCTTGACCAAATTACCGCCCCGCACGTGATTTTAGCCACCAACACGTCTTCCATTTCCATCACCAAAATAGCCAAGCATACCGGACGGCCCGACAAGGTTATCGGCATGCACTTTATGAATCCCGTTCCCATCATGAAATTGGTGGAAATTATCAGCGGGTATTCCACCTCGGCCGAAACCCTGGATACGGTGATTGCCCTTTCGGAAAAACTGGGGAAAGTACCCGTTTCGGTTAGCGATTATCCCGGATTTGTGGCCAACCGCATCCTTATGCCCATGATCAACGAGGCCATCCAAGCCTTGCAAACGGGTGTCGCAGGGGTCAAAGAAATCGACACGGTGCTCAAACTGGGAGCCAATTTTCCGATGGGTCCGCTTCAACTGGCCGACTTTATCGGTTTGGATGTCTGCCTGGCCATTCTCAATGTGATGTACGACGGATTCAAAGATCCCAAATACGCACCCAATCCCCTGTTGGTCAACATGGTGGAGGCCGGAAAACTGGGTGTAAAATCCGGCGAAGGATTCTACGATTACAGTGAAAGCCGCAAAGCCGAAAAAGTCTCCGCATATTTTCGTAAATAAATTTGTTTCCGTTGTTTTTACGCGGAAAACAAAAAATCAGATGGGCCGCACAATATAGTTGATGCGGCTCTTTTTATTTGCTCGGTAAGAATGAAAAAATGAAGAAACCGAAGCACCGGAAAAGATTCGACCGCCTTGATGAACCACCGGAATTATTTAATGCGTCCGGGATTGTTTCGGATAAAACTTTTCCAACCCGAATATTTACGTCCTCCTTCCGCTCCGTCACGGTTGTAATAATGACACAAGGCCACGGCCAAGGCGTCGGTGGCATCCAGGGTGTCGGGTAATTGTTTGATATTCATCAGGGTTTTGAGCATACCGGCCACTTGTTCCTTGGAAGCATTTCCATTGCCGGTAACCGCCATTTTGACCTTCTTGGGCGAATATTCCACCACGGGAATGTCCCGCGAAAGGGCCGCCGCCATCACCACCCCTTGGGCGCGTCCGAGTTTTAGCATGGATTGAACGTTTTTGCCGTAGAAAGGCGCTTCCAGGGCCATTTCGTCGGGTAGCCATTGTTCGATGAGCGAAATACTCCGGTCGAAAATTTTTTTCAGGCGCAAGGCATGCGAATCGTATTTGCTTAGCATCAATCTGTCCATCAACAACAATTCCGGCTTCCGTCCCCGCACCCGTATGATACCGAAACCCATTACCACCGTACCGGGATCCACCCCCATGATGATTAAATCCTCAGTATTTTTTTTCGTATTTTGCAATTTTCCTTAAAGGATTAAGCGGATTGAATCTACTTACAAAAATACACAAGCCCGGTCACAAGGCCAAATCGCGCATAAGTTTGCTGATGGGCATGGCGGCGGCCTTGGCTTTATGGTGGCAATTATCACAGCGTGGAGCGGACTGGAATCCCGCTATTTTCAACAACTTTTTACAATCACCGCTTACTTGGGCGGTCAGCTTCATACTGAGCGGTCTGAATTGGGGCCTGCGTATTTACAAATGGCAGCAATTGGCCGGTCACGTCCGTCCCGTTACCTTCCGGGATGCGCTTTGCCAAACCCTCAAAACCTTTTCCTGGTCGGCCGTTATCCCTTTTAATGGCGGAGAAATACTGAGCAAACCTCTTTTTTTCGGCAAGCATCGCAAGAAACTTTTTTCCTTGAGCACCTGGGAGCAACTCAGCCAAATGGCCGTAACAGTCACAATGGGGCTTACGGCTTTGTTGTGGCACGGAAAAGCGCTTTGGAAGCCGGCCGCAATGGCGGTTTTAAGTTATCGCGGTACGCAAAACATCCGCTACAAGGCTCTGATTTGGTCGTGGTGGCGGTATTTGGCCTTTGGCGGCTTGATGACCTATATGCTGACGGCTCATGCACAAGTTCCGTTGGCTATGGCTCTGGTGCGCGTTCCTCTTTATTACCTGGCCGTTTCCGTGGTGCCCATCATCCAATGGGCCGGATGGGCTTGGCAAGGCAATATGGCTTTACTCGTATTCCCCTCGGCCGAGGGAGAAATGCTGATGGCGGTGGTATGGTGGTTATGGGCTTGGCAAACGCTTTTGCCCATGACGGCAGGCGGGTTGTTGCTTATGTTTAACCGGAAATGCGGATATGTGGACTGAGGCATTGGCATGGATTTGGCTGGCGTTGGCGGCATTCTCCTGGTGGCCGGTTTGGCGGCAATACCGCCGGGAAATCCCCATGCCTCCTCCGGCGGCTAATTTTTCACGGGGCATTAGCATCATCATACCTTTTCGAAATGAGGAACGGCACCTGCCTGCATTATTGGAGAGCATCCGCAAAGCTTGCCGTGCGGATTGGCCCGTGGAATGGATTTTCGTGGACGATGCTTCGTCGGATCATTCCCCCGATCTGATAAAAAATTGGCAATGCCGGTGTCCGCATCGTTTGCTGCATAACAACACAAGAGGCGCCTCTCCCAAAAAGGAAGCCTTGAAACTGGGGATCCAAAAAGCCCGCTACGACAT
This sequence comes from Chlorobiota bacterium, assembly GCA_013153655.1. Taxonomy (GTDB): domain Bacteria; phylum Bacteroidota; class Bacteroidia; order Flavobacteriales; family Flavobacteriaceae; genus JAADED01. The sequence goes on along the minus strand of JAADEB010000122.1, from coordinate 1,529 downwards.
CATTATCACCATGGACGCCGATACCGTACTACCCGAAAAATATTTCGAAGCTTTGGCCGCCGTATTGGAAAATCACAAGGAAGCTTCCATGATCATTGCACCAGTAGGTCTGCTTATGCCACGCCATCACGGCCTTGCCGAAGGCTTTCAGCATGTGGAAAACCTGTTTTTGCAAGCCCTTACCCGCATCTTTGCACTGGAAGATAAACCCATTATGTGTAACGGTGCCCATTTGATATTCCGCCGGCAGGATTTCGAAAGGGTAAAAGGCTACGAGGGATTGCCCCCGGCCGCAGGAGGCGATGATATGTTTCTGCTGGTAAAATTCAAAAAATTTTTTCCCGGACGGATTCGTTACGGATTGGCCGAAAACTTTACGGTGCGCACTTATCCGGAAAATTCATGGACCGGCCTTTGGCGCCAACGTCTGCGCTGGGCACGAAAAAATCCCTTGCTCAACGACCGCCATATCCGTTTGGCAGGCCTTTGGCAAAGCTTGATTTATACCGGATATTTCTGGACCCTTCCCCACCCCTTTTTCTGGCTTACCGGTAATCTTATTCTTTGGTCCGCTTCGATTTTGCTTATTCACCGTCAGTCACAACTCACTAATGACATATACCGGAAAAAATATTTAATACTTTGGCTTCTGCTTTCACCATGGATTTATACCGCCATCAACCTGGCCGCTTGGCTTCCTGTAAAATTTTTATGGAAAGAAAGAACATTTGATCGCTAAACAATGGTTTTTCCATAAAAAAGAGTGCTATTTAATGTTAACAGTCCAAATGAATGGGAGATTCCTCCGTAGGGGCACCTTCGGGGAGAGTTTCGAAATTATCCGCATAAAGGATAAATTTCTTATTCAATAAAACGAGATTCCTTGTCGCTCCTTGCATCGCTTCCCTAGGAATGAAACAAGTAACCATTTGACTTAATTATGGTTAAGGCATAAATGAAAGTCTCTTTCCGGTTTAATGATTGTCCGGTTCAACGATTTAACAAAATGAAAGGAGATTCCTCAGTCCTAAACTCCTTCGAAATGACAAAGGGAACTACTTGACTTAGTTAAAGTTAAGGTTAAAGTTAAGGGCTATAAAGGACGGATGATGGATGACCGATGACCGGTGACCGGTGACCGGTGCTTTTTCGGGACACGTGGAACGGAGAACGGGAAACGTGGCGGCGTAGCCGCTAATCGATTTACCGATTGCACGATTTAACGGTTTAACAATAAAAAGCCAAATCCTAAATCCCAACTCCCAAATCCAGAAAAGCTAACGGATAAGGGCTAACAGCTTGATTTAGTTAAAGTTAAGGTTAACGTTAAAGTTAAAGTTAAAGTAAAAATCCCGATTCAACAGTTCAACGGTTTAACAAATAAAACGCAAACTCCCAACTCCTAACTCCCAAATCCGCCATCAATTCAATTAAATATAACTCCCTACTCCGTCATCTGCTAAAATCCCCACATCGGACGGGGGAAAATCGGGCGGAATTTTTTAATTTAACTACAAAAAAAGACATGA
>JAADEB010000127.1 GCA_013153655.1 Chlorobiota bacterium | reverse complement strand
CCAACGGAAGCCACCGTACGCCGCATGCCGACCGAGAGCAGACCCGAGCGAACTATTAGCGGAGCACCCGACCCGCGGCCTTGCGCGCCGGCCCGAGGAAGGGACGCGCCCTAAAAAAACAAATGATGATTTCCGGGTCATGCTGGTACGAAAAAAGGAATTGCCGTATATTTGAAAAAAAAATTAAAAAAGAACACTATGCGTTGGAGAGGACGAGAACAAAGCACCCATGTGGAAGACCGCCGCGGACGGACCGTTCGCCGGGTGGGGGGCACCGTTGGAATCGGCACCTTGATTTTGGCTTTGGCCTATACTTTTTTGACCGGTAATCCGCCTACGGAGTTGTTGCAACAAATGCAGCAGGCGCCCGTGGAACAGCAGAGCGCGCCTGCGGGCGGCCAACGGGCCGATGAGGAATTGGCGCAATTTGTAAAAGTGGTGTTTAAGGATAATGAGGATGTCTGGTCCAAAATATTCAGGGATCAGCTCCACCGGCAATACCAATATCCTACGTTGGTGTTGTACGACGGAGTGACGCGCGCGGCTTGCGGAATGGCCAATTCGGCCGTGGGACCTTTCTACTGTCCTGCGGACGGGAAGGTGTATTTGGATTTGAGTTTTTACCGGGATTTGAAAAACAAATTCGGTGCCACGGGTGATTTTGCCATGGCCTATGTGGTGTCGCACGAGGTGGGACATCATGTTCAGAACCTTTTGGGGATTACGCGTCAGGTGGAACGCATGCGGCCGCGTATGAGCAAGAGCGAGTTTAACAAGTTGTCGGTGCGCTTGGAATTGCAGGCCGATTACCTGGCCGGGGTATGGGCGCATCATATTCAGAAAATGAAACATGTGTTGGACGAAGGCGATATTGAAGAAGCCGTTCGTGCCGCCGCCGCCGTGGGTGACGACCGCATTCAGAAGCGTTCCATGGGTTATGTGGTGCCGGATGCCTTTACGCACGGTACTTCGGAGCAACGGGTTCGTTGGTTTCTGAAAGGTTTCAAGAGCGGAGACATCAACGGAGGCAACACCTTCGACATTCCTTACAGTAAATTGTAACGTGCCGGCATAATCGATTAAATTTCAATTCATTGAGCGAAAAAATCATCGAGATTCATCAAGACCAGCTTGTGGACTTTCTGGGGGAGGCCAACAGCAACCTGAACGTGCTGAAAACCTTTTATCCCAAAATCAAAATCATCAGTCGCGGCAATTTGCTCAAATTGTTGGGCGAAGAGTCGGAAATCGAAAATTTGGCGGAGAAGGTCCGGTTGATGTTGGACTATGTGGACAATTATCATTCCCTGGATCCCGAAGTCATGGAAAAAATCATCATGACCGAGAACGGGGCCTACCGGCGTTTTTTGGATGATGAGGATATCATCGTCCACGGAGTGGGAGGGCGCATCATCAAGCCGCGTACCCCCAATCAGCAGCGTATTGTACGCTCGGTGCAAAAGCACGATATGGTGTTTGTGACCGGGCCGGCCGGTACGGGGAAGACCTATGTGAGTGTGGCCATGGCCGTAAGAGCATTGAAAAATAAGGAAGTGAAACGTATTATCCTGACGCGTCCGGCCGTGGAAGCGGGTGAAAACCTGGGCTTCTTGCCCGGCGACATGAAGGAGAAACTGGACCCTTACATGCAACCGCTCTACGACGCGCTTTTCGATATGATACCTTCGGGTAAATTGCAGGATTTGATGGAAAGCAATATTATCCAAATCGCTCCTTTGGCCTTTATGCGGGGGCGTACGTTGGACAATGCCTTCGTAATCTTAGACGAAGCGCAGAACACCACACGCAGCCAGATGAAGATGTTTCTGACCCGTATGGGGATTAATGCCAAATTTATTATCACGGGCGACCCCACCCAAATCGATTTGCGCCGGGGCCAGAATTCCGGTTTGTTCGAAGCCATGCGTTTGTTGGGGGACATTCCGGGTGTGGATATCATTCAATTGAGTGACCAGGATGTGGTGCGCCACCCCTTGGTCAAGCGCATAATCGATGCATACAAAACCATGGAGAAAAAACCTTCAAAACCCATAAAAGATGAATAACGAACAATACAGGGAACTTAAAGAACATATCCGGCGTCAGGACCAACAATTAATGGATTTGCACCACCGGCTTCGGCGTCAGGAAAAATTGATGCGTATGGCCGCCATCGTGATGATCGGCCTATTGGTGGTGTGGCTCATTATGGTGGCGTGGCCCATCTAAACCGGGATATATGGAACTCCGTATTCTAGGTTGTCATTCCGCCACCCCCAAGCCCGGCGAATTTCCTTCATCGCAGGCTTTATCGGTTCATAACCATTGGCTTGTTTTGGATGCCGGCGAGGGGATGCAGATGCAATTGCGGCGTTACGGAGTAAAATTCGGACGAATCAAACATATTTTTATTACGCATCTTCACGGCGATCATGTGTACGGCCTTTTCGGTTTTTTGTCCACTTTGCGCTTGCTGGATCGCCGGACCGAAATGCACCTTTACGGTCCGCCTCCCTTGAAACGCCTTTTGGACGAAGTGTTTCATGCCACCCAAGTGGAGTTGACCTATCCCTTACACTTTCATTCCTTGGATGCGGATGAACCCCGGCTGATTTTGGACGAAAAAAAATTTACGGTCCGAAGTGTTCCGTTGCTTCACCGGACCCCCACCACGGGCTTTGTGATCCGGGAAAAACCGGCCCCGCGCAAGCTTAATCCCGAAGCCATAGCCCGCTATCCCGAAATCGGTATTTGGGCTTATCACAACCTGAAAGACGGAAAGGATTTTGTACGGGACGACGGAAGTATCATCCCCAATGAGGAACTCACGCTCCCGCCTCCGGCGCCCCGTATGTATGCCTACATCACCGACACGGCCTTCAATCCCGCCATAGTGCCTGAAATTTCCGGGGCGGACGTGCTTTACCATGAAGCCACCTTTGCCGAAAGCGAAAGGCATTTGGCCGAAAAAACCGGACATAGTACGGCCGCGCAGGCGGCGGAAATAGCCCGCATGGCAGGGGTAAAAAAGTTGATTATCGGTCATTTTTCGTCCCGTTACCGGAATCTGAACGTCCTGTTGGAAGAAGCGCGAGAAATATTTCCCGAAACCGAATTGGCCCATGAAGGTAAAACTTTAATTTTCTGAACGAAAATGGAAAAAGATTTAAGTGCATACCGAAGGCAATATGCCAAATACGAATTGGACGAACATACCGCACCCGCCAATCCCATGGAACTTTTTCGCGATTGGTTTGCTCAGGCCGAAAGGGATGAAAATTGTGTGGAACCCAATGCCATGCAGTTGGCCACCTTCGGGCGCGACGGTTTCCCGGGGGTGCGAACCGTACTTTTGAAAAAGTTTCAATGGGACGGTTTTATTTTCTACACCAATTATTTGAGCGATAAAGGAAAAGATATTGCGGAAAATCCTCATGTGAGCCTTCATTTTCATTGGCCCGTACTGGAACGTCAAGTCATCATTAAGGGCAAAGCCGAAAAAATACCCGAAAACCTTTCGGACGGCTACTTTGCCCTGCGGCCGCGTGGAAGTCAAATCGGAGCTTGGGCTTCGGAACAATCCCGGCCCGTGCCGTCGAAAAAATATTTGGAAGAACGTTTCCGGGAATTTGAAAAAAAATTCGAAGGCCGCGACATTCCCCGTCCGCCTCATTGGGGCGGTTATATTGTCAAGCCCGTGAAAATCGAATTTTGGCAAGGACGTCCCAACCGGTTGCACGACAGGGTTTTGTATGAATTGCAAAAAGATTTTACTTGGAAAAAAATCAGGTTGAGCAGTTAGCTTGAACGAAATGGAATAATTTTTGATATCTTTATAAACAAAAAAATATTTATGTCAGGAGCTTATCTTCTTATTGCCCTTATCGGTATTATCGGAATGATCGTTCAAGGGCGATTGAAATCCAAATTTAACAAATACGGAAAAATTCCTCTACGGGCCGGTATGAGCGGTAAGGAAATTGCGGAGGCCATGTTGGAGGCGCACGGTATAGATGACGTAAAAGTCATTTCCACTCCCGGCGCATTAACCGACCACTACAATCCGCTTAAAAAGACGGTGAATCTGAGCGGTCCGGTTTACGGTTCGCGAAGTGTGGCGGCTGCTGCGGTGGCGGCACATGAAGTGGGGCATGCTGTGCAACATGCGCGCGGATACCGGTGGTTGAAATTGCGCTCGGCCATGGTGCCCGTGGTAAGCTTTTCATCCAAATTGATATCCATTTTGCTTATTGCGGGGATTATGATGATTCATGCTTTTCCTCAATTGTTGCTGGCCGGTATCGTGTTGTTTGCCCTGACCGTGATTTTTAGTTTTATCACCTTGCCGGTGGAATATGATGCCAGTGCCCGGGCCAAACGCTGGCTTGACGAAAGCGGTTTGGTTACCGCGGAAGAAAAGAAAGGTGTGGCCGATGCGCTCAAATGGGCCGCACGTACTTATGTGGTGGCCGCCCTCAGTTCTTTGGCCACATTGCTTTATTACATTAATATATATAACTCCCGTCGCTAAGATGCGTACAGCCTTGTTAACATATGAAATATTTATCCCCGGCCTTAGGGTTCGGGGATTTTTTTTGTATTGAAAATCCAATGCCCTATGAACATACATCATGTAGCCGCACAACCCAGTATTCTCAACAAATATTTGGCCGAAATCCGGGATGTCCGTATCCAAAAGGACAGTATGCGTTTCCGGCGCAACATCGAGCGTATCGGTGAATTTATCGCCAATGAAGTGAGCAAAACTTTTCGTTATCGACCCGTAAAAATCACCACCCCCTTGGGTGAGAAAGAGATTCCGCTTCCGGATGAATCCCTTGTGATAGCATCCGTATTGCGCGCAGGCTTGCCTTTGCACAACGGATTGCTCAATATCTTCGATAATGCGGAAAATGCCTTTGTTTCGGCCTATCGTAAACACACGGACGACCATTCGTTTGAAATAGCGGTGGAATATTTGGCCATGCCGCCTTTGGAAGGCAAAACCCTGCTCCTGGCCGATCCCATGTTGGCCACGGGCCGGTCGCTGGAAGCCGTGTTTCGTGTTCTAACCCAAGGCTCGCGCCCTGCCAAAACGCATATTATCTCCGTAATCGCCGCGCCCGAAGGTATCGAATATCTTCAACGAAGCATGCCCCCGGAAACCGAACTCTGGGTGGCCGATATCGATGATTATTTGAATGATAAGGCTTATATCGTGCCGGGCTTGGGAGATGCCGGAGACCTGGCATACGGCCAAAAGCTTTAACTATTTTAACTTAATATTAAAAAATTATTTCACGAATTTGTTTGTCAATACGTGATTCTCCCGAAATTTGTGGAGAAAAGTTGTACGTTTTCCAAAAAAATATTTTAAATTTGTCTTTAAATAAAATACCAGCCCTATGAAAAGACCTTATGTATTTTTAATAATTCTACTCAGCCTGGCAGGCTTTCATCGTCTGAGTGCGCAGCATGTGACGGTGTATAACGACACGGTATGTGATACTGAGGACTACGGTGTGTTACGTACCAATATCCAGGCTTTATTGACATCGGCTTATCAGACGGACTCCATTCCGTTCAATTATGATGCCGATTTTACCAATGCCCAAGATATCATGCAAGGTGGTCAACCTTTGAGTATTGACGACCGTTTCTCCGATGTGATAGATATTGGGTTTACGTTTTATTTTTTCGGTCAACCTTATACGCAATTGGTAGTAGGTTCCAACGGAGATATCGTTTTTCAACCCGGTATTGCGGGCACCTACGATTCGTGGCCTTTAAGTGCCAGTCAACTAATTCCCGATATTACTTTGCCTTATTATCGTAACGGTACTTCATACGGATCCATCATGGGAGCCTATCATGATATTCATGCCGGCGAACGAATAAGCGGTGTTTCCGAAATGAAATACGAATTACGCGGGACGGCTCCTAACCGAAAATTTATTATTACTTATCATGAAATGCCGCAGTTCAGATGTACCAACCTCATGACCAGTCAGCAAATAATTTTGAATGAAGCGGATTATTCCATCGAAGTACATATGAAGCATAAACCCGTATGTACAAGCTGGAACGGGGGGCGCGCCGTTATCGGAATTCAAAACGATGATGCTACCTGCGGTTATTATCCGGGGGACAATACCACACCTTCTTCCGTTGTGAACCGTAATACGAGCGTATTTGATATCGACAGTACAGTCAATCCCGAAGCATGGCGTTTCTCTCCGGCCAATACAACGGCCAATACGCAAATCACTTGGTATGATTCCAACCGCAACCCCGTTCCCGGTGCCAATGCCGACTCTTTGGTAGTGCCCACCAACGGCGACCTGGGTCCTTATACTTGTGAAGTGACTTATTTCAACTGCGACGGCACTCAAATTACCGAATATGCCGAAGGTAGTATAATTGTTGTTCCTACTCCGGTTATCGATTTGGGAGGGGATCAATATAAATGTAATGACGAAGAGATCGTTTTGGATGCCACTCCTCAAAATAACGACGATTTTGTAAACGGCAACATCACCCTTAATTATCAATGGTATAAGGACGGACAAGCCATCAACGGCGCCACGGATGCCACTTACACCGTCACCGAACCCGGCACCTACCGTGTGGAAGTGAGTACCGGACGTTGTGCTTCGTCCGACGAAGTGGTGATTGAAAATTACAGAAACGGTGCATGCTTCATCCCCGAAGTGATTACACCTAACAATGATAATAAAAACGATGCTTTCGTTCTGGATTATCTGGACGGAAAATACGGAATTGAAAAAGTGGAAATTTTCAACCGTTGGGGTACCAAAGTATTCGAAAAAACCGACGGCTATACCGACGAATGGCACGGCCAAAGCAAATCCGGTAAGGATCTGCCTCCGGCTTCCTACTTCTACGTCATTAAGCTGAAAAACGGCGAAGTCAAAACGGGTTATGTGCAAATAATCAAATAAAACTACGGACATGAAAAAACATATAAAACTCCTTTTATTATTCATTACCGGCATACTGAGTAGCACGCTGACGGCCCAGCAAGCGCCTCATTTCACTCAGTTTATGTACAATATGAACATCGTCAACCCCGCCTATGCGGGTAACAAGGACGGCCTGGCCGGCGGATTGCTCTACCGTACCCAATGGCTGGGAGCCGACGGTCATCCCGAATCCATTACTTTCAACCTCCATTCGCCTATCGGCGAAAAAATGGGATTGGGTCTTTCGGCCTACAACGACAAATTCGGCTTCGTAAACCAAAACAACATCAAGCTGGATTATTCCTACAAACTCCAAGTAGGTCCCAACCACATCCTGGCACTGGGTTTGAATGCCGGTGCATGGCAACATCAAGTGGATGTGACCAAACTCAAAGCCATCGACGCCGGTGATGCCCTCTTGGACAAAGACATCGACGAAATTCAGGTGGCCTACGGTTTCGGATTGTTCTTCTATACCGACAAATACTACTTGGGATTCTCCATGCCCAACCTCAATACGTCGGCCTTCCATTCCGACCTGAATAAATGGACCAAAGGAAATATCATCCATTATTTCTTCACGGGTGGATACGTGTTTGACTTGAACCAGAACTTCAAACTCAAACCCCACTTCATGCTCTATCAGGCTTTCGGCGCTCCCTTGGCGCTGTCGCTTAATACCAACCTGTTTATGTACGACAAACTGGAACTCGGCGTATCCTACCGTTACGGCGACTCGTTCAGCGGCTTGATCAATTTCCTCATCACCCCCAACATTCGCGTGGGTTATGCCTACGACCGCACGGTTTCGGACATGAAATTGTTCAGCCCCAACACCCACGAAGTGTTCCTTAACTTCGTTATCCCGTATAAGAAAAAAGCCTTTATGTCACCTCTTTATTTCTAATGCTTAAAAAAATTATCAACTATGAAAAAGATATACGCCAGCATTTTCCTGATTCTTTTCGGCTTAGGCATCGGACTGGCCCAGGAAAAGAAAAGTGCCCTGGTCCGAAAGGCCGATAAATACTACCAAAATTTGGAATTCATCAAAGCCGCCGATGCTTACCAAAAAGCCTTGAAAAAAGGAAAAGACCTCGATTATATTTACAAACGCCTCGGCGATACCTACTATCACCTCTTCGATTCCGAAAAAGCCGAAAAATACTACGCCAAAGTTATCGACAAGGTATCCGATCCCGAAACCTATTACCGTTACGCCCAAATGCTCAAAGCCAACGGTAAATATCAGGAAAGCGAAAAATGGATGAAAAAATTCGTCCAAATGCGTCCCTCGGACCATCGCGCCATAGCTTACAGGGAAAATCCCGGATACCTGGTCAAAATCCTGGACAAAACGCGTAAAAAATTCGTGGTAACCGAAGAACCTTCCATCAATACCGAATTCGGCGACTACGGTGCACGCCTCAACGGCGACGACCTCTACTTCGTATCGCACCGTTCCAAAAGCCGCGCCCACAAATGGGACGGCCAACCTTTTGCCGATATCTACTACGGCGATTACAGCCAAAACGTGATTTCCGACATCAAGGAAATTCCCGGCGACGTAAACACCAAATACCACGAAGGTCCTTTCGCCTTCTCGCCCGACGGCAAAACCATGTATTTCACGCGCAACAGCTACCTGAAAAAATACGAGTCCGACTCGGTGGGTATCAGCCGCCTGAAAATCTACAAAGCCACTTGGGACGGCAGCAAATGGACTAACGTTACCGAATTGCCTTTCAACGATAACAATTTCGACACCGCATATCCCACCGTTACGCCCGACGGCACCAAAATGTTCTTCTCCTCCGACCGTCCCGGCACCTACGGACAATCCGACATCTGGGTGGTGGATATCCACGGCGACGGTACCTTCGGCGAACCGCAACACCTGGGTCCCGAAATCAACACCGAAGGACGCGAAGATTATCCTTTCTATGCCGACAACACCCTCTACTTCTCCTCCGACGGATGGATGGGACTCGGCGGTCGCGATATTTTCGCCAGCAAGTGGGTGGACGGCAAATTCTCCCGCGCCCGCAACCTGGGAGTGCCGGTCAATAGCGGCAAGGACGACATTACCTTCGTTTACTACAAAGACAAAAAAATGGGATTCATGGCCAGCAACCGCGACGCCGCTCGCTACGGTGATTTCAATATCTACAAGGTACAAGCCATCAAGCCCGTGTTCGACGTGCTTATCAGCGCCGTGGTGGTGGATGCCAAAACGGGTAAACCCATTCCCGGAGCCGTGGTGGCCCTCACCGACAAAGCCGGTAATCCCATGGGAACCAAAACCGCCAACGACGACGGCGAAGTGGATTTCCTCATCGAAGGCGGTAAGGACGTTATCCTCGAAGGTCGCGCCAATGAATACGAAAACGCCAAAGTGGAAGTGCCCGGCACCTACGACGAAGGCGTGGATGTAACCATCAAGCTCAATCCCATCGAAAAAATCATTACGCCCGAACAGCTGGTTATCAAACCCATCTACTTTGATTTCGACAAATGGAACATCCGCCGCGATGCCGCCTTTGAATTGGACAACGTAGTGGAAGCCATGAAAAAATATCCCGATCTGAAAATTCATGTGGTTTCCCATGCCGACTGCCGCGGTTCGGCCGCCTACAACCAAAAGCTGACCGAAAAACGCGCCAAAGCCACGGTACAATACATCGTGTCCAAAGGTATCGACGAATCGCGCCTCACCTGGGAAGGCAAAGGCGAATCCGAACCCAAAATCAAATGTAATCCTTGCAATAGCTGTACCGAAGAACAACATCAGGAAAACCGCCGCTCGGATTTCATTATCGTAAAACCCGAAGAAAAAATTCAAGATTACGAAGAAAAAGCCGAGTAAGGCATTTAACTGAAATATTTTTCAAGACAGGTAAATTTCGTACATTTACCTGTCTTTTTTTATCGAAAAAAATTATATCATGAAGACCATAGACGATTTCCATTTCAAAGATAAAACCGCCTTGGTGCGGGTGGATTTCAATGTGCCTTTGAAGGATGGTAAGGTAACGGACAACACGCGCATTCGCCGCGCTAAACCCACCATCGACAAGATTATGAACGACGGCGGCAAAGCCGTGCTTATGTCCCACCTGGGACGTCCCAAAGGACCGGATCCCAAGTACAGCCTGAAACAAATTGTGGACGAAGTGGAAAAAGTCCTTGGCCGTAAGGTGCATTTCTCGGAACAAATCACGGGACCCGAAGCCGAAGCCAAAGCCGCCGCTTTGAAACCCGGCGAAATCCTTCTGCTGGAAAATCTCCGTTTCGACCCGCGTGAGAAAAAAGGCGATCCCGAATTCGCCCGCCAATTGGCCCGCTTAGGCGATATATACGTAAACGATGCTTTCGGCACGGCTCACCGCGCCCATGCCAGCACGGCCGTTATTGCCCGTTATTTTCCCGGACGCAAAGCCGCCGGTTATCTCCTGGCCGACGAAATCAAGCATATCAACCAAGTGCTTCATCATGCCCGCCATCCTTTTACGGCCATCATCGGAGGAGCCAAAATATCAAGCAAAATCGGTGTGATTGAGAACCTCCTCAATTTGGTGGACAATTTGGTGATTGTAGGCGGTATGGCCTATACGTTTCTGAAAGCCCTCGGCTACGAAACCGGACGGTCGCTGGTGGAAGAGGATTATGTGGACACGGCACGGAACATTATGGAAAAAGCCAAGGTCAACAATATCCGTTTGGTTTTACCCGTTGATATTGTGGTGGCCGATCAATTCGATCCCGCGGCACGTACGCGTATCGTAAAGGCGGATCAAATCCCTGCGGATTGGATGGGATTGGATATCGGTCCCGAAACGGCTCGGATAATTCACGATGTATTGATGCCGTCCAAAACCATTGTATGGAACGGACCAGCAGGCGTATTCGAATGGGATAAATTTGCCGAAGGAACCAAAAAAATAGCCGAATCCGTTGCCCGAGCCACCGAAAAGGGTGCTTATTCGCTCGTCGGCGGAGGCGATTCGGTGGCGGCCATCGAAAAATACGGTCTGGCGGATAAAGTTAGTTACATTTCCACCGGCGGAGGTGCCATGCTCGAAATGCTCGAAGGCAAAACCCTGCCCGGTATCAAAGCCTTGGAAGAAGATGAATAAATAAACGGTGAAATTTATGAACGGAAGGAACGGAATAGGGTGGATACTCGGCATCCTCTGGTGGTTGCCTTTGAACTTGGCGGCCCAGGAAGACACAACGGCCTTGCCCGAGGCCGACACGATTATACGCATCGAAGATATCTCATTGCACATAAACGATTCCCTCACCCGAATAGACAGCCTTTGGTATGCCGGTTTCTATAACGACACCTTGGATCATTACATTTGGGAAAAAGATGCCGGCTATTACGTTTCCGATTCTCTGCCCGGCGGAGTGGTGTGGAATACCGATACCCTCAAAGCCCAAATCGAGCGGCTCAATGCCACTTCGCCCATCGAAATCGTGTATCATCCCGCCTTGGAATCCACCATTCGTTTTTTTCTGACCAAGCGGCGTAAATATCTGGAACGCCTGTTCGGACAGGCCGAAAGGTATTATTTTCCTTTGTTCGAACAACAATTGGCGGCCGAAGACATTCCTTTGGAAATCAAATATCTGCCCATTATCGAATCGGCGCTTAATCCCAAAGCCGAATCCCGCATGGGAGCGCGCGGCTTGTGGCAATTTATGTATTTCACCGGAAAGCGCTACGGCCTGGAAATCACTTCGTATCTGGACGAACGCTTTTCGCCCGAACGTTCCACTCGCGCGGCCGTACGTCACCTGAACGATCTCTACGACTTGTTTCACGACTGGAACCTGGTGTTGGCGGCCTACAATTCCGGTCCCGGTAATGTGACCAAAGCCATTCGCCAGTCCGGCGGTTACCGGAATTATTGGAACCTGCGTCCTTACCTGCCTCGCGAAACGGCCGGCTACATTCCTCAATTCCAGGCCGTTTGGTTTTTGCACGCCTACAAGGACTACTACGGCATCCGCCCCGCCCGTTTCCCATACGATTTTGTCAAAACCGACACCGTGCAGGTGGCCCAAAACATTTCCTTCGACCAATTGCACCGCATTTTCGGCATACCAGAAAAGGAATTGGAATTTCTCAATCCCGAGTACAAGCTCAATGTCGTCCCTTATTCTGCGGACAAACATTATAGCCTTCGCTTGCCCTACTACTACGCCAATCTCTACAAGGCCTACGAACCGCTCATCAACGACGCCGTTCGCTACGAATGGAGCCAACGCGAAAAACCTTTGCCCAAATTCTACAAACTACCCAATTATGTGGTATATACCGTACGCAGTGGCGATTGCCTCGGATGTATTGCGCGACGCTACCGGACAACCGTGAGTAAAATCAAACGCTGGAACCACCTCAGGAGTACTCGCCTGCGTATCGGACAAAAGTTGAAAATCTATACCCGCTATCCTCATGCCTACGCATCGTCTTCCAAGGGAAAATCTTCAAAAACCGGCAAAAGTCACAAAACAGGCAAGAAAGTTATCTATCATACGGTGCGTCCGGGTGATTCTCTTTGGAATTTATCACGAAAATACGGCGTTTCGGTACGAGATTTGCAGAGATGGAACGGGTTGAAAAATCATAAAATCAAACCCGGTACCAAACTCAAAATCTACAAATCATGAAACGCCTCATACTGATTATTCTTTCCGGATTTTTTGTGTTGCAAGCATGTAAACACACCGAACCCGTCTTGCCCGATTCCATAGGCAAGATCAATTCCTTGCTGGTGGTAGTGGACAACAAGGATTGGAAAGGTCCGCTCGGCGACACGCTACGCCACTATTTTGCACGTGATTACGATGTATTGCCCCAGCGCGAACCGCTCTTTTCCATTACCCAAATTCCGCCCGAGAGTTTCAATAAAAACCTTTTTATCTACCGCAATATCCTGGTGATTCGATACGGTAAAAATTCCGGCATCAAAATGGTTCGCGACAAGTATGCCGAGCCCCAGCTTATCGTCATCGTGGAAGGCAAAGACCGACAAGATGTCATGAATCTGCTGCACCGTCATGCCGACCGGATTATTCGCGCCTTCCAAAAAAACGAAACCGATCTTATCGGCAAAAAGGAATTCCGGAAAACCGTGTCCGATTCCCTTATTCGCAAGGAACTGCACATCAGCATCCGCATTCCGGATTACTACAAACTCATCGTTCATAAGGACGGCTTTTTCTGGTACCGCCACGACCTCAAATTCGGCAGCAAAAACATATTGCTCTACAAAATTCCCTTGAAGGATTTGGATTCGTTGTCGGCCGGCGTGGTCAAAATGCGCGACAGCATCGGAAAAAGCTACATTCCCGGTCCCATGCCCGGGTCTTATATGATTACGGAAAGATCTTTCTCGCCGGTTCAATATCCCGCCGAAATCAACGGTATGAAGGGAGTGGAAAGCCGCGGCTTATGGGAAATGGAGAAGGATTATATGGCCGGACCTTATGTCAATTATATCTTGCCCTTGCCCAAGCACAACGTGGCCGTCGTGTTGGAAGGATTCGTGTACTTGCCGTCGGAAAACAAGCGCAACCTGATGACCGAGCTCCAAGCCATTCTTCAAACCGCCCGCCCCATAGACTAAGATGAAGAGTGCCTTTCGGTATGAAATTCCTCCCGCCTGAGGCGGATACGGTGGTTTAACGGTTCATAGAAAAACCCTCGCTTTGTTACGATTCATTTAGCCGGCGTTATCACACCGGCTACTACTACCAACACTGCGTCCCTAACGGGACTTAGCGGAATATTGTATTTCTTTATGGCTATCACCACTGCGTCCCTAACGGGACTTAGCGGAATATTGTATTTCTTTGTCGCTACCAACACTGCGTCCCTAACGGGACTCCATAGCATCCATTTTTTCTTTGTTCAAAAGAAAAAACCACGTTTCCCATTCTCCGTTTCCCGAAAACCCGCACCTGTCAGTGGTCATCGGTCATCCGTCTCGAAAACAATTGTATCCGCCTTAGACGGACACGGCGCCGCTACCTTCGATCGCTTCCCTCGGGATGACATTACGCGCTTTTTTGGCCTGTTACTGCCTACGGAACATATTCTGTCATTCTGACGACCGAAGGGAGGAAGAATCTCAAAAGGCTAACAGCTAATGGCTAACGGTCAAAAGCTAATTTTCCGATTATACGATTGCACGATTTAACAAATTACAAATCAATTTGTTCAGCTATTCAACTTTTCAACTTTTCAACAGAAATTACCGGTTTAACGATTCCACGGTTTAACGATTTAACAATAATATCCTATTTAAACGAATATTTAATCGTAATTCCGCCCCGGATATTGGTCATCGGGTAGGCGTTCGATACGGCAAACTTGCTGAATTGATGCTCGTAGAACAAGATGGCCGACAGGTTGTTGGTGAGCGTATATTCGCCGGTCATGCGGAAATTGTAGAGCGTTTGTCCGCTGACGGGTTGCGTATTGTTTTGCGAAAGTCCGTAAATGGTGTTCAGGTTGTGGCGGAAGGAGAAATCGGCTTTCAGCACCAGGTCGGAGCGGAAATCCATGCGGTTGCCGCCGATGGTCATGGGTAGGTACACGTCCTTGATCCGGTAGCCCAGGCCCACCGTTACTTCCTGTCCCGATACGCGCGTAAGGGTGTAGTTGGTGGTGTTGAGCGACATCATGCGGTCGCGTTTGTAGCCCAAATCCAGTTGCAGGGAATTGCGAAGTTCCATTTGCACCTTCACCAGCGGGTTGAAGGCTTCGGTGAGCACCACGTCGCCGTAGCTGATGGGACTGTAAAAATTATCGGAGACATCGCGTGCCGAAGGGTCTTGGAAAAACTCCATATTGTTGGCAAAACGGTTCACCGTCAGCGAGGATTGGTAGGCGTGTTGGAGGCTGAACCGTCGGAAGTGTTTTTTGAACCATTTGAGACGCATCAATCCGTTGTAGCGCACTTTCCAGTTGGGTATGGGAACCGTAGGAAAGGCCGTCAGGCGCATTTTTCCGGGATCGGCTTTGGTGTAGGCCGATAGGAAGGAGTAGAGCAACACTTCGGTTTGGAACGGACCGTAACCGTCCGGATAGCCTGTGGCGGGAACGTTGACGCCCCGTTCGGCGGCCAGGCGGCGAGCAATCACGTAGGAATTGTTGCGCATGCGCTCGATGGCGGGATCGTTGTCCACCGTCGCTTCTTCGAAGGCCGTTGGTACCAGGAAGTAGGAAATGGTAAAATTGCCTTCCAGTTGCGGCACCAGGGTTTGGTATTGCCGGTTTTGGACGCGGAAGGTTTCGCTGTAATTTTTGGCATACACGCGGTCGGCTTTTACGTCCACCTTAAAGCCTTTGAACAATTCGAAATTGGTGGAAGCGCTCAGGTGTTGCGTGATTTGATGTTGATAGGGTTGGTTCAGGTCCGGGAATTCGGTAAGCCAGCCGCGGCGCGCCATTTCGTAGCGCAGGCCGTCGCGGTCCCAACCCAGCACGTAGGGAATGCTCGGCTTTTCGGTGCCGAAAATGCCCACGCCTTGCAGGTAACCCGGAATCATGGTGCCGGCCGTACGTTGGTAATTGACACGAATACGTTTCACCGACGTAAAGATGCGTGCGATGCCGGCCACCGCTTTGGTGAAAGCATTGGGTTCGAACACCTTGCGCGTGTTGCGTTTCTTTTTCTTCTTGTCCTTGCCTTTGGCTTTGTCTTTTTTGGATTTTTCGTCCTTGGATTTGGCCTTCACCGGCTTGCGGCGTTTGGATTTGCGCAAGCTCTTACCCGACCATTTTTTCTGCCATTTGGTGATGCCCCAGGAGCGATACAGTTTGTCCAGGTTAATATTGCCGTTGATTTGGTGTGTGTTGGCGTTTTGAATGGTATTGCCCAGGTCGTAGCCGTTGACGCTTTGCATCACCGCCGGACTGCGTTGCCATTGGAAACTGCCGTTGTAGGTGTAATTGGCTTCCAGGAAATTGATCAAAGGAAATTTCGAAAGCGGCAGGCGATACGAACCGTTGATGCTTTCCTGTAAGGTGTACGGCGAACCGATATCGAAAAAGCGGTCCCACAATCCGGCCTCGTAATCCGGCAATCCGTCCGGCCGCACGAAGCGGTCCACCTTGCGGTAGGAATTGCTGTTGAAGGTGATTTGCATCGACTTGAAGGGTTGCCAGTTGATGGTGTAGCCTGTATTGAACTTGTAATCACGGCTTTGCATCGGCGGGAAGTCCAGGCCGTAATCTTCCAGTTGGCGTACGCGGAAATTGTTGAATTGGCGGTTGATATCGGTGCGGAAGGTTATGGAAGAGATCCACGGATTGAAATTGAAATCGCGAATAAAGGCCATGGATTTCTTACGCAACCATTTGGATTTGGTCTTGGCAAAAGGTTGGAAAGCTTTGCTTTGGAAATTGTAATTATACAAAATGCCGAAGGAGGTCATTTGGCGGCGGTCGAATTCCACTTCGTAATTGGAATGTTCGTTTTCGGAATAGGTAAAATTAAAGGTAAAGTTTTCGATATCGTAGAAATGGTGTTTATTGGCTTTGCCCGTACCTTGGCCGCCGGGTGCCGGTGCCGTATTGTTTTTTTGCGAATAATTTTTCTTCACACCCGTTAAGGCGATGCTTTTGTACACTTGCCGGTCTTGTGCCACTTCCAGGATGCTGTCGCGTTCGCGTTGGTTGGCGGCCACGTCGAGGCGGTCGTCCAGGAGGATGTCTTTGTTCACCGGGTCGTATTCCGGACGGATGAATTGCTTGGTAAGGGAATAGGAAAGCGGAATGGTGATGTTCCATTTTTCCGGCAGGAATTTGCCCATATTGACGGCCGTGTTGAAGGTATAATTGTATTTGTTTTCCACCGAGCGTCCCATGGGTCCTTGTTCCAAGGGTCCGAATCCGGCGGTAGAGATGCCGCCCGAGAAATTGAAGGTGGCCACGTCGGCCAGGGTGAGGTCGGCGGTTCCCTGAGTGGCCCAGCCGCCTTTGTTTTTCATGCCCGTCAGGCGCAATTCGTTGAACCATACTTCCGCGCAAACGTTATTGGACGAATTGTTACGTATGCCCACCATCATCACGCGCACGTCCGCAAAATCGGGATTACCCTTGATGCCCAAGGTGAGCAAATTGGGTTTGCCCGCCGCCGACGGATCGATTTGGTCTTCCCGGAAAAAGAGTTCCTGCTGCGGGTTGGCCTGTCCGTTGCGAATCAATTCCAATTTGATTTTTTGCAATAATTCCAGCCGCAGATCCATACGGTTTTCCAAAGGCCACACTTCCTCGGGATCCGAAGTGCCGGGACGCGTTACCTTCAAGGGAATCATCACTTCGTAGAAATTCTGATTCAGGTCGGTACCGAAACGCAGGAAAGCCATTACCTCATCGTCCTGCAACGGCATTTGACCCGGAACGCTCTCGGCATGTACAAACATTTTCAGGTTTTTGAATTGCCGCATATCCACGCGGTTGTACTTGAACACGCCGCGCGCATCTTTCACTTCCAGGTCGCATACGCGCATGGACAAGGCCTGTTCGTTTTGGCGAATCACCTGATTGTTTTGGTAAATTTCTTCGCGTTCCACACCCGGCGGACTCACGTAGGGAATGCCGCCGCGGGTTTGGTTTTCTTCGCTGCTGACGGAGGTTACTTCCACGGTGGTGGGATCGTCGGCCGGATTGGGATCGGCAGGGTCCAGCGTAAGGAGATAATTGCGCCAATCGCTGCGAATTAGGTCCAGCATGGCAAAGCGCAGTACCAAGGGTTGTGCAAATTCCGTCAGGTAGAGGCGCATGAATTTGATGGAACGGAAGTCGGCGATATTGCCTGTGCGCGAGGTGAATTGTTCCACGGGAATTTTGAACTGAATCCAACGGCTTTGGCGCGTACGTCCCGAGGCATCGGTGAAGGTGGTTTCCTTGATATCGGCCACATAAGGATCGTTCATGCTCATGCCGGGATGGAACGGCACTTCATATTCGAAGTAAGCATCGATGGTGTTCATGGTTTGGTCGCGGTCGATGTCTTCGGCATCGGGATAGACGTCGTTGGCGTTGGTTTGCCCCGTGGTGTTATTGACCGGTGTATTGCCTTCGGTGTTGTTGTAGTCCTTGTAGCGTTCCACGATGCCGCCGTTTACGTCCAGGAAGTTTTTGTAGTCATCGCCCGAAGGGTCGTCTTGGAAACGGCTGCGCGCCGCGGCGGGAATGGCGTTCAGGTAGGAGGCGAAGAAATCGCGTTCGTCGGCGTCCTTCAATCCGTCGAGGCCCACGTCTTGGTTGGCGCGGTGGTTGGGATCGTCGTCGAAGGCATAATTGAGCGATTGATTGAGCGGCAATTTGCCCCAATGGGTAAACACCGTGTTTTGCGTACCGCCGTCTTCCGGCAGGCCGTTTTCGTATTGCTTGCGACCGTCGTAAAGAATATCTTCTTTGATATAACCCAAATCCAAATAAATCTTTCCGCCCGATGTGAGGTTGGGATTATTGAAATACGGATCCATGATCCAGAAGGTGATGTATTGGACGTTGGATTGTTCGAAATCCGTTACCGTCAGCGGCCGCATCATTCCGGCCCAGCGTTGAGCGGGATTAGTAAGCTTGCCTTGCGGCGTCAGGTGGGTGTCGAAGTTGTAGGGTCCGCGTTCGTCGGGAAAATAAGCCAGGTTGAGGGTGGGAATATTGTTGTTGTAACCGGCTTGCACGTCGCGGTCGAACAGTTCGCGGATATACACCACGCGGTTTTCGTCCTTGCTCAGTTCCGTGTTGTCGATGCCTTGCGGTGGGTTGGTGTAGAACAAATTGTCGATAACGTACCAGGCCAATTTGGCGCGGTTTTTACCGTATTCCAGGTTATCCGTCAACTGACTTTCCGGAAAACGCGCCGGCACCGAAGCCAGTTTCCACGCATAAGGAATCATCAGGTCCACATGACTTTGGCTGCTTTCGAAATCTTCCACCAGCGTGGCCGATTCGCCGTTCATGTTCGACACGGGAGCCAAACCCGGTTTCAGGTAAGCAAAATCGGCGCGAATGGAAAAACGGCTTTCCTGATCGGTCTTGATGTTGGGAAGATAATTGACCAGTTTCGACAGGATATTCACCTTGCCGCTATACATACCGTTGAGGCCGAACAGGCGGTTGTTCAAAGGCTCGTTGCCGTAATCGGATTTCCAGGTAATGGGTTTTTCTTTCAAATGCAAATAAGTGGCACCGATTTGGAAATTGTCGTTAAACTTATGTTGTACGTCGATGCCGGTAAACACTTTGGTGGTTTGTTGGAAGAGGTTGTTTTGTTCCACGCGCACTTGGATAGGCACGTTGGAAGCCTTCAAGGCCGGGTTGATGATTTCCACCCGTCCGGCTTGGTAATTGACCACGTAGTCCACACCTTCCACCAGCTCGCGTCCGCCGGCCGTAACATGCACCGACCCGCGCGGCAGGTTGAATCCGCCTACGGCTATGCCGCCGCCTTGCGCCGATTTGTATTTCCCTTTGAGCATAAATTTGTTTTTCTCGGGAAATTGTGCGGCACGGGATTGGGAATTGGTGTACAGTTCGCGGAAAACGTATTTTTTCTGATTGTCGTTCCAGGTGGCGGGATCGTCGTAATTTTCAGTAGGCGAGAGGCGCAGTTTTTCGAATAAATATTTACCGAAAGGTTCGCTCGATGTAAAGATGATCAAGGCTTCCTGCGGGTCCACCGTTATGCCGGGAATAAAGTCGAAAAAGCCGTCACCGCCCGGTTGCGGTTCCATGGAAGTGTTGAGCTCGTCCATATGGAACACGTTCAGGAGGATACGTTCCTTCACGTCGTTGGGAAGCGGCGTTCCGTTGACGGGACTGATATAGTTGAGCGGCGTGGGATCGGCATAGAGGATGTGCATCATAAATCCGTCCGGCGAAATGGAATAGGTGTTGAGCGCATAAATGTTTTTCATCATCAATTGCCAGTCGGGTTGGCTGATGTCCGAAATATTGCTTTTGAGGAGTTTGACCACCAGGGTTTGCGGATACACGATGCCGTCGTCGGTAAATTCACCCACTTTGTGGATTTCGTTGCCTACGGTGTATTCGAAGGCCACGGCCAACACTTCGTCGGCATTGAGCTTTCGCTTCAAGGTAATGTAACCCAGTTTGGGATGCAGCGTGAATTGGGTGCTGTCGAGTTTGACGGCGTTTTCCAAGGCCACATAATCCTTACCGTTGGTCACTGGTACGGCAAAACCTTGCGACACGGTGGGAATCTGACGAATGGCCGGCAGCAACAAAGATTGTCCCGAACCGATGGCTTCCGGGTTGAAGAGGTTCACGTTGTTGTCCGGTAAGGCGCCCGGCTGCGTGATAAAGCCCGCCGGCGGGTGGTCCAGACCCAGGATTTCCGATTCGCCCAAATCCTGAATGGCCACAATGTTGCGCACGTTTTGCGGATTGGAATTGCGGTTGGTAATCCACACTTCGATTTTGGTGATGCGCACCGGTGCGTTCACATACGGATATTGGCGCAGTGCTTCGTCGTAGTGTTGGCGGAAGTATTGCGAGAGGAAGAAGTGACGGTTTTCGTCGTAATGCAGGCTTTGGACTTCGTAGTCTTCCAGCACTTCGCCGCCGCGCGCCGTGATGGTCTGCATATTGGATTTTTGCTCGGCGCCCACCAGGGTGATTTCCGTATGACCGAAACGCATCACCGTACGAACACCCATAAGGCTTTGAGCGCCGGTCACCAGCGAGTTGGCCGTCTGCATGCTCACGTTGCCCACTTCCACTTTTTGGAGGATGGCGTCTTCGTCGGGATTGAAGTCCAGCTTCATTTGGTTATTGAAACTGAACATGGATTGGGTGTCGTAATTCAGGTTGAGGTTCAGGCGTTTGCCCACGTGGCCGGTGATGCCCATGCTGATGCGTTGGTTGAGGTCGAGGCCGAAATTGGAACGGTTGCGCACCGGCACCAGCGGATTGTTGCGTTTGGTGTAGCGCACACCCAGGTCGAGTTCGAAATTGCCTTTGGGTTCGAATTTGATTTCCTTGCCGCCGAAAATGGTTTCGAAAAACTTGCTGTTGACATAAAATTGCGGCAAGAGGTCTTTTTGCGCATCTTTGGCTTTGGCTTTGCCGGAAATGGCGTCGTTGGTTTCCTTGAAGTTTTGGAGGATTTGTTCGCGTTTGAGCCATTCCAGGTATTGTGCCGGTGTCAGCACGCGCGGATAGCTGACGTCGTAGTCGCCCACCACCGTTTTGCGGATATAGACGTTGGCCTGCGGGTCGTATTCGTACATGTCGCGCACCGAAGGCACGGAGGCCGGAATCACCAATTGGCCGCCCGTTGTGGCGGCGGTGGTATCCTGCTGAGCTTGAAGTCCCGGCGCGGCCGTCAAGGCCGCCAGGATGACGAGCAAACGCCAAATATGCTTCATATAACCTTTTGACAACACTTTTTATAAACGTTTTAGCGCTTGTTTTATTATTTCCTCGGTTTTGGCGGCGGGATTTTCCTTGACGATTTGCATCACCACACGTTCGGTCACCCGGCGCGGATAGCCCAGCACTTCCAAGGCCGCCACGGCTTCGCCCGCCTGAGCGCCTGCGGGTTGTCCGGCCGGAACAGTGCCGGAGCCCAAGCCTTCCTTCACGATTTTGTCCTTTAATTCCACGATAATCCGCTTGGCCGTTTTGGGTCCGATTCCTTTGACGGATTTGAGCAAGGTCACGTTTTCCTCCACAATGGCCCGAGCCAATTCCTCGGGATTCAAGGCCGAGAGGATGCTCAGTGCCGAAGCCGCTCCGATACCGGAAATACTCGTGAGGTAGCGAAAAAATTGCCGTTCGTCCTTACCGGCGAATCCGTAGAGAAAATGACCGTCGTCGCGCACCACGTATTCCACGAACAATTTGGCCGAAGCCTTTCCCTGCAATTGCGAATAGGTATGTAAAGTAATCCGTATGAAATAACCCACGCCTTGCACGTCCGCCACCGCATAAGCCGGCGTGAGTTCGGCTATATTTCCTTTAATATATTCAAACATTTTCTTAAAGAGAATTTGGGTAAAAATACGGAAATTATTATAATGTAAGAGCCGTGAGTTTTGTGAGTGAAATAGGGAGGTAGCGGGTTAGTGAATAATTTTTGTTAAACCGTTGAACCGAGGAATCGTTGAACCGGTTATTTTTGTTAAACCGTTGAATCGTTAAACCGTGCAATCGTTAAATCGTGAAAACTAGCTGTTGGCTGTTAGCCATTAGCTTTTAGCCTTTTGGAGATTCCTTCCTCCTGTGGCGGACACGGCACTTCGTTTGGAATGACACAACGTGTTCCGAAGGCGGTAACAGAGCAAAAGAACGATCCCTGTCATTCCGAGGGAAGTGAGGAACGAACGACGCCGTGTCCGCCTCAGGCGGGAGGAATCTCATTTTTGGGATACGGGAAACGTGGTTTTTCTGTTGAATAGTTGAAGAGTTGAAAAGTTGAATAGATGGGGAATTTTTGTTGAACCGATAAACCGTGCAATCG
>JAADEB010000051.1 GCA_013153655.1 Chlorobiota bacterium | reverse complement strand
TAGATTATTGTTTAACCGTGCAATCGTTAAATCGCCGTGTCCGCCTCAGGCGGATGCAATCGTTGGATCGGGAAGAGACTTTAACTTTAACCTTAACCTTAACTATTTCAAGTCGTTAGCCGTTTAGGAACTTTACCCTTTTACCTTTCTCCTTTTACCTGCTGTAAGCGCCATTTCCGCCTCAGGCGGACCTGCTATTGATTTTATTGTAGCGCAATGTCATTTCGAACGAATGTGAGAAATCTCTAATAAGCGGATTTGGGATTTGGGTATTGGGATTTGGGTTTAGAATTATATTCCCTCATTTTATCAGCTCCATAAGTCGAATATAACCGGTTTTAAAATTTCCAAATTACCGGAAACTTTATCTAATGGAATTTTCACGGGTTTCTTAAAATATATACGTTCGGGATTATTTATACTTCTATATGTTTAGCGGAAATAATTTTTCCGAAACGGGTAACTATCTTGATTCTGGTTTGCGAACAAAAATATTCTTTGTAATCTTTATCGTAAATAGCCTTTTTATTGATTATTTCCTTCAACTTTTCCTTGGACATTTTTATTTGCAATGTTTTTTTATGTCCCGATATAAATATCAATTGATATGTCCCATCATAATCAACAGGCATCCGGCATTCCAACTCAACGGTATAAGGCTTATATATAAAGGATGCAAATCCTATAAATATAAGCAACAAAACAAATGCCGCTTTCTTTCCCGGCGCATCAATGAGGGTGTCTTTTGCTTGTGTCGAAAACAAAAGAGCGGTGCTCAATACCAAAGGAATTAGCGCAGGTATCATTCTGGCAAAACCGCCTTTATCCATAAAAATAACAAATCCTATGGATTCGCTACTAAACAAAATCCATAAACCCGCCGCCATAAGAAACAACATATTCGCCTTCCTGTATTTAAAGATTCCCGCTACTAAGGCCACAAAAAGAATAAAGGTGAGAAAAGGAAAACGCGGCATGATCAATAACCTTTGCATCCATGTAATGAATAAACCCCATAGCAATAATAAAACCGCCAATATGATTTGAAGTTTTTTCATGGATTAAAAATATTTAATACATAATTATTAAGACTAACGTTACCTAAATATTCCTCAAAATCGCTTGCATAATACCATTGTTTAACAATAATGACGAGATTTCTCTTCGTTCGTTCCTCACTTCCCTCGGAATGACAGGACCCTTGTCGATTCGCACGAATGTGAGAAATCTCATTCTTTTGAAAGACTCTTTTAATATAAGATCCATTACTTCATTTTACCCGGGATGATATGAAATGGGTCGCCGTTTTTTACGCTACGCCACTTATTACGACGCTTCCTTAGCCGCTATAAAATCAACTCCCAAATCCTAAATCCTAAATCCTAAATCCTAAATCCCCCTATAAGGTTCCTTCGGACAAATCCGCCTCCCCTACTTCTTCTTCCGTTTAGCCTGCTCCTTTAATTGTTTTTGGCGTTCGGCTTCTTCCATCATTTTTTGGAGACGTTGTTGGAATTTGCTTTGTTTCTTGGGTTTTTTCTTGTTTTCCTCGATTTGTGCCCGTACCTTTTCCTCGTCGATGACGTATTCCTTAATAATATAGACGATGATCAAACTGAGCAAGGTGGACACGAAATAATACAAACTCAATCCGCTGGCGTAATTGTTGAAGAAGAAAAACATCATCACCGGCGAGAAATACAACATCCATTTCATCAATTTGCTCATGTCCGGCATACCCTCTTGCGTAGGCATGGACATGCTTTGGCCGCTTTGGTTCATTTTCATGTAAAAGAACATCACCACGGCAGCCAGCAAGGCAAATAAACTGATATGATTGCCCAAGAGCGGAATATGGAAAGGCAATTTTACAAAGGATTCATAGGCCGAAAGGTCATCGATCCAGAGGAAACCTTTTTGGCGCAAGTCGATCTCGGCAGGGAAAAAGCGGAACAGAGCATAAAATATGGGAATGAACAACAAGGACGGCAAACAACCCGACAAGGGATTGACACCCGCCTTGGATTGCAATTTCATCACTTCCTGCTGGCGCTTCATGGGATTGTCCTTATATTTCTTGTTGATTTCGTCCATTTCCGGCTTAATAATCTTGGTTTTGGCCTGCGAAATGTAGGTTTTGTGGTAGAGCGGTGCCGTTACCAGTCGGACAATCAGGGTGATGAGGATAATAATCAATCCGTAATTGCTAATAAATCCTTTGAGCCAATTAAACAAAGGTATAAAGGCATATTTGTTGATCCAACCGAATATCCCCCACCCCAACGGAATCACCTTTTCCAGGTCCATGCCGTAGGATTTCAGGAGATTATAATCGTTGGGACCGTGGAGCCATTGGAAATCGTAAGCCCAAGTGCCGCCCTTGGTATCCAAGTCGGTTTCCATAAGGAAATGCTTGGTATGGAGGCTGTCTTTCTCCTTGTCGTAGAGCTTGGTTTGCGCCAGTTTGACCTCCTTCCAAGGCTTGGTTTTGTTGATCAGAAACGAAGAGAAAAACCATTGCTTGAAGTCCACCCATTCCACGTTGTCCACGGTTTCTTCTTTCTTGTCGCCGAAGGAACTCAATCCGTCCACGTCGCCGTCGGCGGTTTTGTATTTAATGGCCGTAAACTGGTTTTCGTATTTGGGATTGCTCTCGTGTGCCAAGGCCTTCACTTCCCAATGCAGGTGCACGGGTTTGGGTGCCAAATCGCTATCCATGCCGGCGCTTTCCATGCGGAAGTCCAGCAGGTAATCGTCATTGGGTATCGTGTAGGTAAGCGTCAGGCCTTTACCGGCTTCCACCGGCAAGTGCATGCGGACCACGGTATTGGAATCGGTCTTGACCGTTTCCGGTTCAAAGGTCAAATCGCGCGTCGAAAGGGTTTGTCCGTTGCGCAAGGGTAATTCCAAATGGAAATCGTGGTTGTCGCGGGTGAGCAACACCACAGGCGAACCGTCGGCCAATTTATAGTTTTTCAGTTCCACCCGTTGTATGTCGCCGCCTTTCGGCGAAAATACGTAGCGCGCCACTTGGTTTTCTACCGTAAAGACCGGTTTGGCTTGGCGTGTCAGGACGGCCGTCCACACACTGTCGCCACTTACGGATTGTATGGCGGCATTGGTGGACGTGGAATCCGTAGTTTGTTCGGTTTTGGCTGTCTGTTTGTCTTGCGGTTTTTGCTTTTGGCAGCTT
This sequence comes from Chlorobiota bacterium, assembly GCA_013153655.1. Lineage (GTDB taxonomy): Bacteria > Bacteroidota > Bacteroidia > Flavobacteriales > Flavobacteriaceae > JAADED01. The sequence goes on along the minus strand of JAADEB010000051.1, from coordinate 2,472 downwards.
TTCATGGCGAAGTAGAAAGCCGCCGTAATCAGGATATAATTGATGAGCAAACTGCGAAAACTCGGTTTCCGGGCTTCTTGCTGTTGCTTGCCTTTGGATTTGCCCGCCGGTTTTGACGGTTTATTTTTTGCCATTTTGTTCGGTTTTATGTTTGTAGGAATGTGCGATAAATGCTTTGAATAAAGGATGCGGTTCGTCCACCGTGGATTTGTATTCGGGGTGGAATTGAACCGTTACAAACCATGGATGCCCTTCGATTTCCATTGCTTCGGTGAGGCCACTGTCGGCATCGGTGGCGGTGATTTTCATACCGGCTTTTTGGAAGCGTTCGCCGAAGGATTCGTTGAAGAAATACCGGTGGCGGTGCCGTTCGGCGATGCGGTCTTTGCCGTAGGCTTCGCGGATACGGGAATTTTCTTTCAGGTCGATTTCAAATTTGCCCAAGCGCATGGTGCCGCCCAGCATTTCTTTTTCCAGTTGTTCCGGAAGCAAGTCGATAACGGGAAAAGGCGTTTCGGGATCAATTTCGGTGGAATTGGCGTCCTTCATGCCCAGGACGTTACGGGCAAATTCAATCACGGCCATTTGCATCCCGAAGCAGATGCCCAACAAAGGCACCTTGTTTTCCCGTGCATATTTAATGGCGGCAATCTTCCCCTCGATACCGCGGCTGCCAAATCCGGGTGCAATCAACACGCCGTCCGTATCCTGCAACACTTCCGCCGTATTGTCCGCCGTGAGCTTTTCGGAATTGACCCATTTCACATTGACTTTCAATCCGTTGGCTGTTCCTCCATGAACCAATGCTTCACGTATGGATTTGTAGGCATCGTGCAGTTCCACATATTTGCCCACCAAGGCGATATCCACCGTGTCCTTGGGATGAAAATAACGGTCCAGGAATGATTTCCATGCCGTCAGGTCCGGTTCTTTTTCCAGGTATTCGTCCAGGCCGAGATAGCGTAATACCACTTTGTCCAAATTCTGTTCCAAGAGTTTCAACGGCACCTGATAAATGCTTTCCACATCAATGGATTCGATAACCGACTCGAAATCCACATTGGTGGAGCGTGCTATTTTGTGTTTCAGTTCGTCGCCCAGCGGATGCTCGGTGCGACAGATGAGCACATCGGGTTGTACCCCACTCTGCATGAGGAATTTGACGGAATGCTGTGTGGGTTTGGTTTTCAATTCGCCCGCCGCATGCAGGTAAGGTATCAAGGTGAGCAAAATGGTAATGACGTTTCCGCGTCCCTTTTCCAGAATCATTTGGCGCACGGCCTCAATGAAAGGCAAGGATTCGATGTCGCCCACCGTCCCGCCGATTTCCACCAGAACGATATCGTAGTCCTGATTCTCGAAAATCCGGATACGGCGCTTGATTTCATCGGTAATATGCGGGATAACCTGTACGGTTTTGCCCAGGTAATCGCCGCGGCGTTCCTTCATAATTACGTTTTGATAGACCTTGCCGGTGGTGGCGTTGTTGTCCTTGCCGGTGTTGATATTGAGAAATCGTTCGTAGTAACCCAGGTCCAGGTCGGTTTCGGCGCCGTCGTCGGTTACATATACTTCGCCGTGCTCGTAAGGATTCAGGGTGCCGGGATCCACATTGATGTAAGGATCCAACTTGATAACGGTAACCTTCAATCCTCTGGCTTGCAAGAGCTTACCCAACGAAGCCGCCACAATCCCTTTACCCAGCGACGAAGTAACACCGCCTGCAATTACAATATATTTGGTTTCCTTCTTTTCCATTCGTTTTAAAAATCCGTCAAAAATACGAATAATTCCGCAAAGGGATTTCGGGTTTGTCCTTCCGAACGCAGTGCCGTGTCCGCCTCAGGCATTTAAAAGCTCTCCTACAATAAAACAGGAAGCAGAGCTAACAGCCAATATTTTTTTAAAACGGATCTTTCGATTCAATTCCTATATTCCCAATCCCAAAACATAACACCCAACTTCCAACTACCTCCCGAAGGGATCCCTATGGGAAAATCCCAACTCCCAAATCCTAAATCCTAAATCCCAACTCCCAAATCCCGTTCATAAGCCCCACAAAAAGGCACATGCCAAACAAATAAATTACGAATTAAGTTTTTTATGGCGCGTCCCTTCCTCCGGCCCGCCCGCAAGGCCGCGGGACCGGGTGCTTCGCTAATAGTTCGCTCGGGTCTGCTCTCGGTCGGCATGCGGCGTACGGTGGCTTCCTCCGGTCGCCTCCGCCGCCGCGCCGAACCTTCGGCATCCCCTTCGCGCCCTGCCGCTTCGCCCCCTCGCGCGGCCCATGCGCAAGGCCACAGGTAACAGCGGCCGTGTCCGCCTCAGGCGGATGCTCCGCTTGTATGTGCTCGGCCTTGCTCTCGTCCGGCGCCGGCGCCTTGCCAATGCCAAATGCCACCGCCTGCCCGCCCGCCGCGGAATAGCGGCTCCCCGCTGTCCGCCGGCATTCCGCGGCCGGAACTTCGGCAA
>JAADEB010000052.1 GCA_013153655.1 Chlorobiota bacterium | reverse complement strand
GAAACGTGGAACGGGAAACGGGAAACGTGATAAAAGGTTACAGAGCCGTTAATAGATTTAACGATTCCACGATTTAACAGAAATTCCCGGTTTAACGGAAATTATCGGTTTAACGGTTTAACGATTCCACGATTCAACAGAAATTATCGATTTAACGATTTAACAAAAATAATTACCTTTGACCATCAACTCGCATTATGAAATTTTCCACCGGGCGATTTTCGTTTCAAAAATACAGGCGTTTCTACCTGTCGGCGGGACTTATTGCGGTGATTGCCATCATTTTGTGGAATTCCTATTTGTTGTTCAACCACATGAAGCAGGAAGAAAGGGCCAAAATGGAAATTTGGTCCGAAGCGGTGCAAAAAATCATTCGGTCGCCGCTCAATGCCGACATCGATTTACCTTCCAGAATCGTTATTCGCAACAAAACCATTCCCGTGATCATGACCGACAGCACGGGACGCATCCTTCAAGTGTATAACCTGGAAAAAATCGAAAACGATACGGCCGCCTTACGGCGCAAACTGGCTTTGTTTGCTTCGCAAAACGAGCCTTTGGAAATTCGCCTACCGGGCGGAAGCCAAAAACTTTACTACGGCCATTCGCGCTTGCTCAATCAATTGACTTGGTATCCTTTGGTACTGATTTTGATATTCCTGCTTTTTGCATCGGTGGTGTACCTCTATAACCGTACGGTGCGGGTATCGGAACAGAATTTGCTTTGGGCGGGCATGGCCAAGGAAGCGGCACATCAGATCGGAACCCCGCTTTCGTCGCTCATCGGCTGGACCGAATTGCTCCGGACCGATCCTTCGCTGGTGGACCCGGACGAAATGGAAAAAGACATTCGCCGCCTCAAAGTCATTTCCGACCGCTTCGGCAAAATAGGCTCCCGGCCGCATCTGACCGATACGGACCTTTGCGGCGAAGTAAGGCGTACGGTGGATTATTTCCGTCGCCGGCTGCCGGCGGGTATTCGTCTCGAAGCCGTTTGTCCGCAGAAACCGGTGGTGCTGCGCCTCAACAGCGAACTTTTTCAGTGGGTACTGGAAAACCTGGTCAAAAACGCCATGGACGCCATGGGCGAGCACGGTGAAATCCGTCTGCTGGTGCACCAAACCCCCACGCATGTGTATGTGGATGTGAGCGATACGGGAAAGGGTATTCCGCGACGCCAGTGGAAAAAAATATTCGAACCCGGCTTTACCACCAAAAAACGGGGCTGGGGATTGGGCCTTTCGCTCGTTAAACGCATCGTGGAAAATTACCACCAAGGTAGTATCTTTGTCAAAAAATCGGCTCCCGGACAAGGAACGCTTATCCGGATTAAGATGAAAAAACGGAAATCATGAGAATACTTTACGTCATACTTTTGGGTTTAGTCCTTACATCCCCCCTCGGTGCGCAGCAGGTAAAAATCAAACCGCCTAAATCCCTGAGCGGATTGACCTATCATAAGGACACGTTGGGCATCGAATACCAAGGAAAATTTTATCCGTTGAAGGAAAATAAAAATCCTTTATTGACTTTCGATAAAATCGCCACGCCGGAAGTCAAATCCACCGAAAAAGGCATCGAAATGGATTTCCGGACCGACCTCAACGGTACCATCTACTACGGCATTATCGACGACAGCTCGCGCTACCGCATGCCGGTTATCTCCAAGCGCACGGCCAAGATCAAGCACGGCAAGGCCTTGATTCGCTTGGACAAGCTCAAAGGCAAATACGATTTTTCCAATTGGGAAAAAACGGGTTTGTTGCGTATCGGATATCGCATTGTGAATCAAAAAGGCCTTATAGTGGCCGACAACCGCCAAAACATCCTTTATCATAACGGCCGTTTTACGCCGGACGTTACCCTCATCGAAGGACCCGTGCTGGCACTTCCCGGACCCAACAGCATGACCCTCTATCTGCGTTTTAACGAGAAAACACCGGTCAAAATCCGTATCAACGACAAGTTGTTCGAACTTCCTGAAAAGGAAAACGACATTTACGAAATCGAAATCACGGGCCTCAAACCCGGGACCTATTACCGCTACGAAGTGATCTACGGTCCCTGGTCGGAGTCCTACGGTTTTCGCACCGCACCGCTCAAAGGTTGCCGCACGCCGCTACGCTTTGCCTACGCTTCCGACAGCCGCAATGCGCGGGGAGGCGGCGAACGCAACATTTACGGCACCAATGCCTACATCCTCAAACGCATGATGATAGCCGCCGACCGCGAAAATCCGGATTTCTTTATGTTTACCGGCGATATGATAAGCGGTTACAGCAACTCGCGCGGAGTGGAAGAATTGCAATATTTCAATTTCAAGAACGCCATCCGTTATTTTTCGGCTTGGCATCCCATGTTTTTCGGTATGGGTAATCACGAAGCACTTTCGCGCAGTTTTCGTAAATGGGACAGTCATTCCAGTGCCGCATGGATGAATTACATTTCCGTGGATCGCTTTCCCTATGCCACCGAAAGCGCCGAACGCCTGTTTTCCGACATGTTTGTGCTGCCGCAAAACGGACCCGAGAGCGAGGACGGCGCCGAATACGATCCTTCGCCGCGCACCCGCGATTTTCCTCCTTACGGCGAAACGGCCTACTACTTTACCTACGGCAACTTGGCCATGGTGGTGCTCAACTCCAATTATTGGTACACCACCAACGAAAACTATATACCCATCGCCGGCGGCAATCCCCATGCCTACCTTATGGACATGCAACTCAAATGGCTGGAACAAACCCTCAAAAAATTGGATCACGACCCCGACATCGACCATGTGATCGTCACGGTCCACACGCCGCCTTTTCCCAATGCCGGACATGCCGAAAACGATATGTGGTACTACGGCAACAACGAAATCCGTCCGTGGGTGGCGGGCAAACCCGTCAAGCGCGGCATCATCGAACAAAGGGACAAATTCCTGGACATTTTGGTCAACAAATCGGATAAATTCCGCGCCTTGCTCTGCGGCGACGAGCATAATTACACACGCCTGACCGTGGACAACAACACCGACATCTATCCCGAAGGCTGGAAGGGCGAGCGCCTAAAATTGCGCCGTCCGTTTATCCAAATCACCAACGGAGCCGCCGGAGCGCCTTATTACGCTCCGGAAAAACTGCCTTGGTCGGACCATGTGCAAAAATTCAGCACCCAAAACGCCTTAATGATATTCGATGTGGTGGGTCCGCATATCCACGTACGGGTGTTCAATCCCGACACCTTCGAACTCATCGAAGAATTTCAATTGCAATAGAATGAAATGGTTGGCGGTGGACTACGGCCGTAAGCGGACGGGCTTGGCCGAAACGGACGATTTGCGCCTGGTGGCTTCGCCGCTTACCACGGTGGAAACGGCAGGCTTGTGGTCGTTTCTGGACGATTACTTGCGGCACAACCGTGTGGAACGCCTCATCGTGGGTGAACCGTTGCGGGAGGACGGAACCCACAATCCCCTGGAAGCCGACATACGCGGATTTATTAAAAAATTCCGCAAGCGCTATCCCGGGATTGCCGTGGAGCGCGAGGACGAACGTTATACCTCCAAAATGGCCTTCGATGCCATGATAGCGGGCGGTTTGGGCCGCAAGAAACGCCGCGACAAAGCCTTGGTGGATAAAATCAGCGCGGCGCTTATCCTGCAAGCCTATATGGACAGGGCGGGGAGGTGATTTTTCTTGTTGAATCGTTAAATCGTGGAATCGTTAAATCGCCGTGTCCGCCTCAGGCGGATTAAATCGACACTTTAACTTTAACCTTAACTTTAACTAAATCAAATACTTATATTTATTTATGTTTGTCATTTCGAGGGAAGCGACGTAAGGAGTGACGCCGTGTCCGCCTCAGGCGGGAGAAATATCGTTTTCGGGAAACGTGGAACGGAGAATGGGGAACGTGGTTTTTTGTTGAATAGTTGAAAAGTTGAAGAGTTGAATAGATGGGGGGATTTTTGTTAAACCGTGAATACTAGCTGTTGGCCGTTAGCCGTTAGCTTTTAGCCTTTTCATACTTTAACCTTAACTAAATCAAATAGTTACTGTTGTCATTCCGAAGGAGGTTACGACTGAGGAATCTCCTATTTCTGTTAAACCGTGCAACCGTTAAACCGTTAAATCGATAATATTGACCGATGACCGTTGACCGATGAATAATGAATAATGAATAATGAAATAATAAAAACCCAAATCCTAATACCTAAATCCCAAATCCGGGAAGAAGGGGAATGACGGGTGACCGGTGCATTTTTTCGGGAAACATGGACCGGAGAATGGAGAACGTGGAATTTCTGTTAAATCGTGCAATCGTTTTCACAAAATCTCTATAAGAGTCGTATCGACCCGTGGAAAATCGTTAAATCGGTTTTACTGATGACGGATGACCGAAGACCGGTGACGGGTGCTAAATTCGGTAAACGTAGCATGGGAAACGGGAAACGTTTTTTTAGTGAAAGAATGAATGACGGAATGTAGCATCGCCCGACCCGGGCGATAAACATTGAACAATGATAGAATCCAACACCCAAATTTCAAATCCTTCCGAAGGATCCCTATGGGAGAATCCTAAATCCAATATCGATTCAACGGTTTAACGATTTAACGGTTTTACAATAAAATCCCGTTTTCTCGTTATTATTTAATATTTTCGCAACAACATTCCGGACAATTATGTGGCAAATTTTTCGCAAGGATTTCAAGCAATTTTTTTCATCGGCTACGGGTTACGTGGTGATGACGGTTTTTGCCTTGGTGGCCGGATTGTTTTTTTGGTATCTGGAAGGGGATTACAACCTGATGTTTTCGGGTTTTGCCGACCTGAAACCCGTTTTCGATTTGGTTCCATGGCTATTGATTTTGATATTGCCGGCGGTAAGTATGCGCAGTTTTGCCGAGGAATACCGTACGGGCACCATTGAACTATTGTTGACCAAACCGCTTCGTACCGGAGAGTTGGTGGCGGGCAAATGGCTGGCCGTGGCAGCGGCAGGTATCTTGATGTTGCTTCCTTTGGGACTGTACATATGGAGCATAAACCGCTTGATGATCCCGGCGGACCGCTTGGACTATGGCGTGCTGATGAGCTCGTTTATGGGTTTGACGTTGCTGGTGGGCTTGTTTGCCATGGTGGGGGTATGGGTTTCATCGCTTACGCAAAGCCAAATGGCGGCCTATTTGGGAGGGGTGTTCCTGCTGTTTTTGCTCTATTACGGCCTCTACGGACTGGCCAGTTTCCAATGGGCCGGCTCGTTGGACTACACCTTGCGTTCTTGGAGCCTGACCGAACATTACCGGCATTTTACCGACGGATTGATTTTGGCCGGATCGGTGGGCTTTTTTCTGCTGGGAATATGGATATTCGGGATGCTGACCGTTTGGCGGCTTAAAACGCGTTTTAAATGAAAAAATACGGAAAATACATACCGCTCCTTCTGGCTTTGGTGCTCTTGGTGGCCGGTCGTCAATGGCGGGCGGATATGACCCGTGACAAGCGTTTTACGCTCTCCGAAGCATCGCTCCGGGTGACGGACCGTGTGAAAAAACCTTTGGAAATCAAAGTGTATCTCAAAGGCGATTTTCCTTCCTATTTCCGCAAATTGGCCGAAGAAACCCGCACCCTCCTGGAACAATTCCGGGTCGAAAATCCCGGTATTCATTATTATTTTGTCAACCCCATTGA
>JAADEB010000037.1 GCA_013153655.1 Chlorobiota bacterium | reverse complement strand
CGGCCATCATCGGCACGCGCGAGTTCGAAGAATTTATCCAACGCAACGAACTCCAAAACATCAAGGACCTGAACCTGCCCGACGAAGAGGTGCGCAAACGCTTCCTGGCCGGCAAATTGTCCCACGAAGTGAAGGAAAACCTCTGGCTCCTGCTCAAATGTTTCCGCAAACCCTTGGCCATACGTTCGTCGGGTATGTTCGAGGACAGCCTGGACCAACCCTTTGCCGGCATTTTCGATACCTACCTCATTCCCAACAACGACGAGGACGACAAGGTGCGCTTCAAGCAACTCACCGATGCGGTCAAATTGGTGTATGCTTCGGTGTTTTTTAGCAAATCGCTCAATTATTCCAAATCCTTGAACAAGAAATTGGGTGCCGAAAAAATGGCCATCGTCATCGAGGAATTGGTGGGTCATCAATACGGCTGCATGTATTATCCGCACCTGAGCGGTGTGGCCCAATCCTACAATTTTTATCCCTTGGCCAACATGCGCCCCGACGACGGTTTTGCCGTGACGGCCATCGGATTGGGAAGCTACGTGGTGGAAGGAGAGGTGGCGTTCCGTTTTTCGCCCAAGCATCCCAAAATGCAAATCCTCTCGCCCAAGGACCAAATCAAGTATTCGCAAACCTATTTCTACGCCCTCGACATGTGCCGCAAGGATTTCGACCTGGTCAAAGGCCCCATGCAGACCATTCGCAAGGTGGACGTGTACGACGCCTTGCCCCATAAGACGCTAACCCACCTGGTGTCCACCTACGATTACGACAACGACGTGCTCTATCCCGGCGCCTACGAAAATATGGGACCGCTGGTGGTGAATTTCGCCGATATTATTCAAAACGAATACATTCCCCTGGCCGAAACCATCCGCGTGGTGCTCAAAAGCCTGCGCGACTCCTTCGACACGCCCGTGGAAATAGAATTCGCCGTGGACCTAACCCCCGAGGACGGCGGACTGCCCGTGTTCTACATTCTGCAAGTAAAACCCTTGATCGTGCCGGTGGAAAATTTCCAATTCGACCTGAGCAAAATCGATAAGGACAAAATGATTGTTTATGCCGAAAAGAGCATGGGTAACGGCACCATCAACCATATCCGCGACGTGGTGTTCGTCAAAATCGATGCTTTCGACAAGACGCGCACCCGAGAAATTGCCGAAGAAGTGGACCGCATCAATACCATCCTCGGCGACGAAGGCCGCCAATACCTGCTCATCGGACCCGGCCGCTGGGGCACGCGCGACCGTTTTATCGGCATTCCGGTAACCTGGCCGCAAATTTCCCATGCCAAGGTGATTGTGGAAACCAGTTTAGAAGGTTTTCCCCTGGATGCTTCCTACGGATCCCATTTCTTCCACAACCTTACGACGCTCAACATCGCCTATTTCTCCGTCTTCCCCGATACGGGACAGGGATTTGTCAAATACGACGAAATCGAAAAAGGCGAACTCGTCCGCGAAACGGAATTCCTGAAACATTATCGTTTCGATAAGCCCCTGCGCATCATCATCGACGGCCGCAAGCGCAAGGGAGCGGTGCTTAAAGATTAGCTTTTGGGCATTAGCTGTTAGCTTTTTCGAATTTAGGATTTGGGATTTAGGATTTGGGTTCTTTTATTGTTCATTGTACGATGTTTATTACAAAATTCTTTCATGCTCAACCATAATTATGGCTACCGCCGCAAGATAACCACATAGGGCGACCATGTCTTTTCGTCTCCGGGGAGGCCGCCCCCCACATCGATCATTTCCAAACGCTCGGGCCGGAAACGAATCAGGAGATAATGCCGCTTTCCGGGATAGAATTTTTCCCAATCCGGGCGCCAGATTTTTTGTTTCAGACTGTCATCGTCCACCAATTCCGCCTTGCCGTACAGGCTCACATACCCGGGCGAACTGCGGTCGAAATAATGCAACGTCATACGACCGTCCTTGCGAATTTCTTCCACTTTCCGGCTCCGGTCGTTGGTGGCCAGCCAAACGGTCCATGTGCTGTCGGGGGCAAAAGGTTCCATGACGCGCGCACGCATAAGTCCCCGGGGTGTGTGGGTAATCATGGTGGCAAAATAGGCCCTGGCGGTCAAAGCACGGCTCTTTTGCAAAATTTCCTTTTCACGCGGACTAAAATCCTTGCGCCATTGCGGCGACCCGGAATGGCACGAACCCAAGGCGGCGATAAAAAGCCAAGATATTACAAGGCGTCGCATCGTGCTTTCAATTTTTCCAAGTCCAATCCTCCCAAATTCCCCGAACTCATCAGGAGCAACACACAATGATCGCTTAACGAGGAAATTAATGCTTCATGAAAAGTTTGCTCCTCATTAAACACCTGCAAATCATCACGTCCGAAAGCGGCACGAATAAACGCCGGATCCACGGGCTCCAAACGCTTGATGGCCACCGCATGGGGCGAATAAAAAACCATGGCCCGGTCGGCGGGATCCAGGGTGCCGCGATATTGGGGTATGAATTGTTTGTTCAGGCTACTGTATGTGTGCAATTCCAGCACCGCCACCATATGTTTGTCGGCATACATTTCGCGTACGGCCTTCACCGATGCCGCCACCTTGGAAGGAGCGTGCGCAAAGTCGCGAATGATCACCTTGCCGTCTCGACGGTAAATCACTTCCAAACGCAAAGAAGCCCCTTCGAAATCTTCCATATAGGTATAAAAATCTTCGCGCGGCATACCCAAAAGTTCCGCCACAGAGGCGGCCGCCGCCATATTTTGCATATTATGTGCACCGAAAACCCTAACGGGATAAGCGCGTCCGTCATGAAGGATATAATATTTTCCGTCTTTGATTTCGTAGCGGGGTGTCCGGTAGGGAATAAAACGTATATCGTCGCGCATCCCCGCCATCCGGCGCAAGCGTTCGTCCTCCTCGTTATAGATCAAAATACCGCCCGGCTCAATATAATCGCGAATAAAAGTTTCGAATTGGCCGGCATAATTTTCTTCGTCCTTAAACACATTGATATGATCCAATGCAATCCCCGTGAGCACGGCAATGTGGGGACGATAGAGAAAAAATTTGGGCCGCATGTCCAAAGCCGATGTGGGATACTCATCGCCTTCCAACACCATCATTCCGGCGTCTTCGGAAAGGCGTATCATACGATCGAATCCTTTGAGTTGCGAACCCACCATAAAATCCGGTTTTTGACCGGCCTTATGCAAGGCATGCAGCAACATGGAAGTGGTGGTGGTTTTTCCGTGGGATCCGCCTATGACAATTCTTTTTTTGTCCTGCGATTGGTTAAACAAAAATTCGGGATAGGAATAAATCTTTAAGCCCAATTCCTTGGCGCGAAGCAATTCGGGGTTGTCGGCATGGGCATGCTTGCCCAGGATAATGCCGTCCAAATCGGGCGTGATTTTGTCCGGAAACCACCCCATACGTTCAGGTAGCAGGCCTGCCGCCGCCAAGCGCGAGCGCGAAGGTTCGTAGATTTCATCGTCGCTTCCGCTAACGTGATAACCTTTGTCGTGAAGGGCCAAGGCCAAATTGTGCATGGCACTTCCGCCGATGGCGATAAAATGAAATTTGGGTTTGCTCATAATGATTTTTTATGGTAATAGACCCGGAAATGGAGATGAACATCCGGCCACGTTTTACTTATGCCGTCGGGACCCGTGTGTTGTTGGGCACAAACGCCGTGCAATGCTGACAGTGCATCGGCGGCATCGAACATTTTGACCATATCGATATCTCCTTCGCCGCTCAAACTGTTTTCCTTGATTTTAACATAAAAATTCACCGGTACTTCCCGGTTGTTCATGCGCACAACCATTTTGACCATGGATTTAGAGGGAACAATTTCGGCCGTCCGGACCTCGATATTGGCTGTTTCAATCATTTTACGGAAAAAATAATCCCGCAATTTTCCGTCGCGCTCTTCATTGCCGGAGAAAACCGAAGCGGTTTCCAATTTGGCATATGCTTTTTCCAACAGCTGCAAGGGAGTGGATGCGGACGAATGAAGTTTAAACCCGGTCTTGACAAAAGTGCCGCTAACCGGAACCTTGGCCGTGGTTTTGTAGGCGGTCCAACGGACTATAACACTATCGGCCACGTACAAATCGCCGGATTCTTCCGACCCGGCCTTTTGCGAAGCTTGATTTTTATCCGGAGTTTCCGTCTTATCAGGAAAAGATTTTACATGCTTATTGGAACCGTTTTCACAGGAAACGTAACTCCATAAAAACACTAAACCCAATAGCATGTACACTGCTTTTTTCATCATAACCGAATTCTTTTTTTATTCGGGTAAAGATAAACATATTGAACCGAATTCTTTTTCCAAGGAAGGAAAATTTTCCGGCAAAATAGCCGTTTTTGTCGACATTTCCGGATGTTTTTCCTTAGACAAATATATAAAACGTTTTAAATTTATCTTCCATAAGGCACTGAATTACTCTCATTTACTCGTCAACTTTTTGTTTTTTATCCCTATATAAATTTTTCTTATAAGCTTTTAAATAATCATGATAAATTTATATTGTTTCCCGGAAGACATCGTCATACCTTTGTAATAAAAATACAAGCTTATGATTGCCATCGTTTCACCCGCCAAAAAGCTCAATGAACGGCCCGAATTTCCCGAGAACCTGCCTTTCACCGAACCGGTTTTCAAAGAAAAAGCGGCCCGGTTGGCGGAATATCTTAGGAAACTTAGTCCGGAAGATTTGATGCAATTGATGGAAATTTCGCCTAAGCTCGCACGGCTCAATTACGAGCGCTTCCAAAACTGGGAACCGCAGGGACGATATCCGGCCGTTTACCTCTACAACGGTGACACCTATCGCGGTCTGGACATCCAAAGTTTCCCGCCTGACAAATTGTCCGATTTGCAAGGCAGCCTTCGCATCATTTCCGGCCTTTACGGCATCTTGCGCCCCTTGGACCTGATCATGCCTTACCGCCTGGAAATGAAACGGCCCATAGGAATCGACGGTGCCCGGGATTTGTACGATTACTGGAAAGACGACGTTACGGCATGGCTTCGCGACGACCTCCAAGGCCGCCCTTTGGTGAACCTGGCCAGCAAGGAATATGCGCAAGTGATTGACCCCGGGAAACTTGAAGCGCCGTTTATTCAAGTGGATTTCAAGGATTTCCACAATGGCAAATACAAAATCATGGGCCTTTACGCCAAACGCGCACGGGGCAATATGGCCCGCTGGATGGCACTCAACCGTCCCGAAAAACCCGAAGACCTGCAAGCTTTCGACGGCTTGGGCTATCGCTATAATCCCGAATTATCCGCCGAAAACCACCTGGTTTTCACACGGGGATGACATAAGCCTTGATTAGGCACACTTTTTGTTATACCTTTGCGAAATCTAAAAAACAAAAATTAACATGGCAGTAGAACATTTAACACTGGAAAAATTCAAGGATCAAATCTTTGACTACGAAAACGAAAAAGAATGGAAGTACAAAGGCGAAGTACCCGCCGTTATAGACTTTTACGCCGATTGGTGTCAGCCTTGTAAGATGATTGCACCCATCATGGAAAAATTGCAAGAAAAATACCAAGGCAAATTGAAAATCTGGAAATTGGACACCGAAGACCAACGCGAACTGGCCGCCATGTTCGGCATTCGCAATATCCCTTCGGTATTGTTCATTCCCATGGAGGGAACGCCCATGATGCAAGTGGGTGCCTTGCCCGAACATTTGTATGTGGAAATCATCGAAAAAGAATTGTTGAAAGAAGACAAATCGGCGGAAAAACAAGAAGTGGAAGCCAAGGAGGAAGAAAACAAATAATCCGGGGCTCCGAAAAAAATCGTAAATTGGCTCTGTCTTAATCCAAGGCAGAGCTTTTTTATTATGGACTATATCAAATTGGAAAACATGCGTTTCCGGGCCCATCACGGATGTTTGCCCGAAGAACGCCAAACCGGTACCGACTTCCTACTCACCCTTACCATGGGTGGTGATTTCCGGCGTGAAGCCCGCCACGACACCCTTTTCGACGACAGCCTCAATTATGCCGATGTCTATCGCCGGGTAAAGGAAGAAATGAAACAACCCTCCCGCATTATCGAAAACGTGGCCTTGCGTGTCCTGGAATCCGTTTGGAACGCCTACCCCGCCCTCACCTATCTGAAAGTGGAACTCTCCAAGCTCCATCCACCCCTGACGGGTGAAATCGGTGCGGCAACGGTGGTTATGGAAAAATTCCGGAAAAGAGATTGATTTTTTAGGATGGGCGACGCACCGGTCACCGGTCATCCGTCCTTTCTTCTTTTCCCGGATTTGGGATTTAGGCATTAGGATTTAGGATTTAGGTTTTTTTTTCATTATTCATTGGTCACCGGTCACCCGTCTATTCAACTGTTCGACAGGAAAAAATCGGTTTAATCCGCCTGAGGCGGACACGGCGATTTAACGGTTGCACGGTTTAACAAATCCGTTCAACCTTTCAACAGAATCATCCGTCATCTATCATCCGTCAATATTATCGGTTGCACGATTCAACGGTTTAACGGTTTAACAGAAATAACCGATTCAACGATCCCACGATTGAACGGTTTAACAGAAATAACCGATTCAACGATTGCCCGATTTAACGGTTTAACAAACCAATTTTCATACTTTTGTCATCCGATAAACACGGAACCCAATATGAAAAGACGGATTCTATGGCTTAGCCTCTTTGCTTTTATTTCTTTGCATGCCCAGCAGGAATTGGATACCATGTACATCCGCCTCCATCGTACCGATAGCCTCAATCCCCTGTCCTACCTGGCAGGTATGACGCTCTCCATCTCCGACTCTCTCGTAAGTGTTCAACCGTCCTCGGTGGCCGAATGGCTTTCGCAAGCCGCCTGCATCGATATGCGCGGAAGCGGTCGCCAAGGTGTTGTGGCCGATATTTCGCTCAAAGGGAGCGGATTCAATCAATATGCCGTACTGATCAACGGCCTGCCCGTGTATTTTCCACAAACGGGTCACCATTTTATGCACCTTCCCCTCGACCCCTTGGCGTTGAGCCGTATTCAGGTATTGGACGGCGCCGGTGCGGGAACGGGAACCGCCAATGTGTATGCCGGAGCACTCGATTTCGTCACCTTGGGACACAAACCCGGCCTCCATACCGAAGCCGAAGCCGGAAGTTTCGGCCGTCACCGTTTGGCCGCGCTGGCAAATTACGAAGCCCACCGCTCCGGTTTCCAATTCCTGGCTTATCATCATGCCTCCGGCGGTTATTTGAAAACCGACACGGTGGACAATACCGATTTTCGCCGAAGCGGTGCCTTCGTGCTCTATCACAGGAATTTTACGCCTGACTTATCCCTGATGATGCAAAGCGGCATCATGAACCTGTCGGCAGGTCTCAACCGTCAATATGCACCGGCTTTCCCCTGGGAATTCGAAAAAATCCGGAGCCGTCATGCAGGAATGGATATCCGCTGGACGCCCGGCTCGTTCTATGGCGGCATCAAGGCGGCTTACAACCAGCTGAAAGACCGGTTTGAACTGTTTCGCGAAGATGTATTCCAATACCGGGACGGCTACTACATTCGCCGTTACGAATCCGGCGGCCGCATCCTGGCCGACACCGCTCGCTACGGACCCGGCGCCTACTACGGCGGAGCCAACATCCATCTGACCTGTTCCCTGGACGGACAAGCCTACGCCGGTTACAAATGGACAGGCCGGCAACTGAGCGGATTCGTCCAAGCCGGCTGGACCCTCAACCGCCGAAGCATCCGCAGCAATAGCCTGGGTCCCGCGGAAGGGGTCGAACCCCTCTACTTCCGCGAAGAAAAAACCCTCCTTGATCATGGCGCCGTCCATTTCGACCGCCAAGCTTATGCCTTCCTCTATCTGCGCCACAAAGATTGGGAAGCCGTCCTGCGAAATCATTTTGTTGCAGGCGACGAAAACAAACTTTTGCCCGGACTGAAAATTACCCGTTTTTATCACCATTCCCATTTCAACCGGCTGAGTTTTTCCGTCGGTAAAGGATTCAGGCGCCCCACCTTCACCGAATGGTATTACCAAGGTCCTGCCAACTTGGGAAATCCGCAATTAAAACCCGAAGAAAATCTGGAAATTAACCTGCAAGCCCGGGGCCGGTGGCCGAAAACCGCCCTGGAATGGCATGCGGAAATTTTCCACCGTAACGAACTCCGTTATATCGACTGGATCAAACGCCCCGGCGAAAACCGTTGGCATGCGGAAAACCTCGGCGGAAAACATACCACCGGTTTTATTACCCGCCTGGCTTATACCCCACCCTTCGCTTGGTTCCGGAAAGCGGAATTGCGCTATCAATACATCTATTCCGATAAAACCGAAAAAGATTTCGATTCCAAATACGGCGCCGATTATCTCCGGCACCATCTTCATGTCCGGTTGATGTTCATTCCCGCAAGCATAAGGAAAAATCCCGTCCGCCTGAACTTGGATTATGATTTTCGCCAGCGAAACGGCTTGCATCCCACCGCCGAAAGCGGTTTCCGGCGGCTGGCGCCCTACAAACCGGTTTCCTTATGGAATTTGTCTTTGGCATGGAAACCGGCCGAACATGTAAAGCTGTTTGTCCGCATCGAAAACCTCACCGGCGTACAAGCCTACGACCTGGCATTCGTCCCCATGCCCGGCCGTCGAGTCAGTGCCGGAATTAAATGGTATCTACCCTATTAAGAATGAAGCAACCTTAAAAGGTTACCCGAAATTCCGTAAGTTTGAGTCCGTGAACAAATGGCACGACATACGCGCTTACCTGCATTACCTCCGACGGGCCAAAACCCGCTACGGGATTCATTCGCCCTTTGTTTACCATCTGTTGACGGACGTGATAGGCGACAAAACCACCTATCCCGACTACGACCGTCTTCGAAAGTACCGCCGCTCGCTCCTGACCGACAAAACCTACTTGAACGTAACCGACCTGGGGGCCGGAAGCCGGCATTTCCGTTTCGGCAAACGCCGGATAGATAAAATGGCACGCCGCAGTGCCAGCTCTTGGAAAGAAAACAAATTATGGTACCGCCTGGCACGGCATTTTCAGCCGGAAAAAATATTGGAACTCGGCACCCATTTGGGTACGGCAACTTATGCGCTGGCCACGGCTGCGCCGCAAGCAGAAATCATTTCCGTGGAAGGAAGTACGGAATTGGCGCTCAAAGCTTCCGAACAACTCAGGAAATTCGGCATCAACCGGGTAAAAATCATCCAAGGCGATTTCGACCGCGTTTTACCGGAATTGACGGAAAAGCACACCTTCGACCTCGTGTTGGTGGACGGGAACCACCGCTGCGACCCCACCCTGCGCTATTTCGAATGGCTCCTGAATGCCGTTCACAACGATAGCCTGATTATTTGGGACGATATTCATTGGTCACCGGAAATGGAAAAGGCTTGGGACCTGATTTCCGCCCATCCCCGCGTAAAGGTCAGTATTGATTTATTTTGCTGCGGCCTTACTTTTTTTCGTCGCGAACAACAAAAGGAACATTTTGTCCTAAGATTTTGAGCCGGAACCGGATTTGTCTTTCTTTTTCAACCCCAACATTTCTTCCAATCGCACGGGCTTATGCGCCTTAATCCAGGAATCGTAATCCTTATAGCCGATTTCGCGGCGCTTGTTTTCCACCAATTCCCATACATGATCCACTTCTTCCTGAGTGGGAATGGGTTTGCTGAGGATGTAATCGGAGATACTTTCGGCACGTTTGTCGGTGTCGGTCAGGTATTTTTCATCCATTTGGCGCAATACGCCGGCCACGGGCTCGCGTTTGGCCCATAACCATTCCCGCATGGCTTGCCGGCCGTGTTCTTTGGCCATTTTGATATTGCCCTTTCCCGTAACGGCATTCCCCACGGCAAAGAGGTTATCGAATCCTTTGACTTTGGAACCCGAAGGTCCCTCCGTGTCGATGGCATCGCCGCGATAAGGAATACCGGGCAATTTGACCGGAATGGCTCCTATGGATGATATCACCTGGGTGGTAGGCAAAACAAAGCGTTCACCCGTATAGACCAATTTGCCGTCTTCGGTACGTGTTTTTTCCAAAACCAATCCCGTCAATTTTCCTTCTTCTTCCGTAAAATCCACCGGAACGGCATTGGGAACAAAATCAAACATGAATTTTTCCTTGTAGGTATGCAACAATTTTTCCGCCACTTCACGCGCTTTTTCCTTGTCGGCTTCGCTATCGGATAACGCCACTTTCAAAGGCATTTCACGTGCGGAACGCCGATAAACCAAGGTAGCGCCTTTGAGGCCCAAATCTTCCCATTTCAGGCCGTTTTCCTCTAAAATTTTCTTGATACCCTTCTTTTCCATGGTAAAAACGTCGTAATCCAAACCGTATTTATCTCGAAGCACACGCCCCACCAATTCCATCATTACGATTTTGATTACATCCAAGGAAGCCAGTCCCCCTCCGATCACCACGGCCCCGTCTTCTATTTGATAATGAGGACCGGCAAAATCCGGTTCATGCTTGTGATTGAACCATTTCATCAAATCGTTTTGATAGATCAACTGCCGGTTACGAAACTTTTCGATGCCTTCCACGGGCAAAGGACGGTCTTTCCATGCACCGAAGGCCAATATCACGGCGTCGAATTTGTAATCATTCATAATTTGGTCCAACGACATATCTTTTCCTACCGTAAAAAGAGGCAAAAACTTGATATTGGGATGACGCAACTTGCGATCGATATCGGCCTCCACCCTGTCGCGCAAACCGATATGCCATAAGGGCAATCCGTCTTCGATTTTTCCGTAAGGCAAAGCATTCTGATCGACCACTATCACGCGAATTCCGTGCTCGGCCAATTGCCAGGCGGCTTCACTGCCGGCCACTCCGGCACCTACCACCAAGGCCAAATGCTCTCTTTTGTGATGTTTATTCATGGATTTTTTTGTTTGCGCAAAAATATACATTTATATAAAATGACATTTATCACAAAATATAAAAACAAAACCATTTGATTATGCTGTATACTAATAAATTTTAGGCCTATTATTTGAAAAAATATTTGTAAATTGAAACCAAAAAAACCATGAAAGTTCAATTTCTAGGTCATGCCAGTTTACTAATTGAGTCCGAAGGAAAAAAAATTATAGTGGACCCTTTCATTAGTGGTAATCCTGCGGCCCAAGGAAAAATTGATGTTGACAGTATAGTAGCCGATTATATTTTGGTAACCCACGCCCACCAGGATCATATTCTGGACGTGGAACGTATAGCGGCCCGTAATCCGGGATTGAAATTGGTTTCCAATTTCGAAATCGTCAATTATTTCGGCCAACGCGGCATCGACGGTCACCCGATGAATCACGGCGGAAGTTGGGATTTCGATTTCGGACGGGTAACCTATGTAAACGCCATCCATACCAGTTCCTTCCCCGACGGAAGTTATGGCGGCCAACCCGGCGGATTTGTTATCGAAAGCGAAGGTAAAGCCCTGTATATCGCGGGCGACACGGCCCTGACCTATGATATGAAAACCATTCCCATGATGACACGCCTGGATGCAGCTTTCCTGCCCGTGGGCGATAATTTTACCATGGGACCCGGAAGTGCCGCCATTGCTGCCGACTTTATCGGCCTCGATCGCGTAATCGGCTACCATTTCGACACCTTCGACCTGATCAAGATCGACCATGCCGAAGCCAAGGAAATTTTCCGCAAAGCCGGCAAAGAACTTATTCTTCCGTCGATAGGCGATATCTTTGAAATATAAGCATTACCCTCCCCCCCTCATCCCCGCTTTTCCGTTTGGAAGGCGGGGATTTTTTTTCAAGACGATTTCGCCGGCACGCCCATTATGCGGACCCGGAATCCCGTTCTTGTTTAACCGGCTTTATTTTATCCGATACCATATTATTTAATGATTCGATATAATCCAGCAACGCTTTTCGTCCCAAACGCGATTGCGAGGAAGTAACAAAATAAGGCGGCATGGAGGACCAATGCTTTAACATTTCACGTTGATAGTTCTTAATATTTTTACTTAATTCATTACTGGATAATTTATCGGCTTTTGTGAAAACAATACTAAAAGGTATTTGATTACGGCCGAGCCATTCCATAAATTCCAAATCGGATTTTTGCGGTTTAATTCGTGCATCCACCAAAACAAACGTATTGACCAGGTTCTTGCGGTTTTTCAGATAGTCGCGAATCATTTGGAGGAAGCGTTTTCGCTCGGTTTTAGAGGTTTTGGCGTAGCCGTAACCGGGCAGATCCACCAAGAACCAATTGTCGTTTATCTTGAAATGATTGATGAGGCGCGTCTTGCCGGGGGTTCCGGAAGTTTTGGCCAAAGCCTTACGGCCCGTGAGCATATTAATAAGGGATGACTTGCCCACATTCGATCGTCCGATGAAGGCATATTCGGGCAAGGGTTCCTTCGGAAGTTTGTCGATGTTTGTATTGCTTACTATAAATTCGGCTTTCTTAATTTCCATATTCGCAATTTTATTGATGCAATTTTACAAAAAAACCAAACAAGAGCACTCGATGTTTTTGATTTTTTGGGTCGATTTTCGCGAAACAAAAGTTACACATCTAAATAATATCTAAATCTCTGATTTTGATTCTAAAAAAAATTAATATATTTGCACGTTAAAAATCATTAAATATGAAGCGGATTATCAGACCTGTACCTATCGATGAAGAAATCAAATTGTTTCCTTACAAGACGATCATGAGTAAGACGGACCGGAAAGGCATTATCGAATATGCCAATGATTATTTTGTGGAGGTTTCGGAGTACAAAGAATGGGAATTAATGGGCCAGCCGCATAACGTGATTCGTCATCCCGATATGCCTAAAATTATATTTAAAGTACTTTGGGATCGCTTACTTAACAAACAAAATATACATGCCATTGTCAAAAATTTGGCCAAGAGTGGCAGGTATTATTGGGTTGTAACGGATTTCAAATGGACCGAGGACGAAAACGGAGAAATCAAAGCATTTTATTCGCGCCGCAAGGCCATACCGGAAAATGTAAAACAATATTTCGGTAACCTGTATGCCAAACTTCGCAAATTGGAAGAGAAAGGTGGCATGGAAGCTTCCGGTGCCTATCTACAAGGATTACTGGATGATATGGGCAAAACTTACGACCAATTGGTGCTCGACTTATTCGGACTTTCGGAAAGCAAATTGATGGATTATATGCGAGCGGAAATCAGCGACGATGCACTGCTCAAAGGCAAAGGAAATATCGGAGACATCAGCGCCGAACAAGCCATCAAGAAAACCACCAAGAAAGGTCTTTTCGGGAAATTATTCGGCTAAATACTGATTTTTGTCAGTATCGAAATTTCTTTTAGTTTTGTGCCTTAAAAAAACTAATCTTATGGAAGAATTCGAAAAGGGGCTGAGCCCCGATATTACACTGGTTTGTAAATTGAGTAAAGACGGTATTATTCGCTACATCAATCCGGAATATACCATGGTAACCGGCTTTACGGAAAAAGAAATAATCGGGCAACCTCACACCGTATTACAAGACCCCAAATTTCCGGCTATTATCCAGAAAAAAGTATGGGAAGCTATCAACAGTACGGATCATACCTATTATATATCTAAAAACTATACCAAACAAAACGAATATTTTTGGACCGTGGCCGATATTCATTCCAAAGTATCGGAAAACAAACCCACGGCTATTTTTATACGCAAAAAATTTCTTCCGCTCAAACTCCGCTCCGAAGTTGAAAACCTTTTTCGCATTCTCTATGAAATCGAAACCCATGGCGGCGGGGAAAAAGTAGCGGAAAAATACTTGAACGGATGGCTGGAAGACCGTAACGTCGGCAGCATTCCCGAATATATCGTTAAGTATTTCGGTGGCAAGGACAAATTGGAAAAATACATGAACGCCGAAGTTCCATTGGACGAGCTCCTGAAAGTAGATCCTCGCGAAATGGATATCGATGAGATTCTCAAAACCATAAAAAAGAAAAAACGGTTTCGTATTTGGTAATCACCTCATACCCAACCACAAAACCTTAGCATATGAATTGTAAACAACTGGATGTGTACGACCGGTTTAAAATTCGTGTCGATGAAAACGGACACATTATTTTTGCCGATGACAATTTTTTGAATTTTACCGGATTCGACATTGATGAGATAATCGGTCAACCGTTTGCTACTATTTTTTCCGAAGCTTTTCATTCCGAACTCTATCAGGACATGTTGTTCGATTTCATGCGAAAAAAGGAAAAGCTTTATTTCATTATTAACGGCCGAATGAAAGACGGCGATTGTTATTGGGCCATCGCTCGATCCACCCATTATCGCGGCATCGACGGAAGCGGTCCCAAGTTTTTGATAGAATTGAAAATGATGCCGCAAACCGTTATTCCACAATTAAAAGAACTTTTCGACAAGTTAATCGAAATCAAGAACAATGCGGGCGACAAATATGCCATGAAATACTTCCTGGGTTATATGGAAGACAAAGGGATATCCTTCGACCGCATTGCCATGTCGATGATGGGAACCAAGGAGAAAAAATTGGATAAATACTTCAAAATTTAAGGTCGTCCCCTATTTCTTCGTCTAATCCCGGAGTTCTATTTGATAACGCTCCATCATTTTGCGCAGGTTAATCAGTGCATAACGCATGCGGCCCAAAGCCGTGTTGATGCTGATTTCCTGCATTTCCGCTATATCCTTAAAGGGAATATTGTCGTAGATACGCATTTCCAAGACCTGACGCTGTTCCTCTGGTAACTCGCGAATAAGGCGGCGTATCTTGTCTACCGTTTGACTAAGAATCATATCATCTTCGGCGGTAATGCCGGCCGGAATAATGTCGAACATGGAAAAATCCTCGGTGTCGTATTGGGTTTTGTTGCGTTTCAATTTGCGAAAATGATCGACAATCATGTTATGGGCAATTCGCATAAGCCACGACCCGAACCGTCCTTCTTCGTTGTATTGGCCTTCTTTCAGGGTATGAATCACCTTGATAAAAACATCTTGAAACAAATCTTCGGCCAGGAATTTATCCTTGACCTTGTTCATGATGTATCCGAAAAGTTTGTGACGGTAACGGTTGATGAGAATTTCCAGGGATTGCTCGTCGCCGTTAACATACTTACGCACCAATTCGGCATCGGATAATGCTCGTTGTTTCATAATTCCGGTTTTTTGGAGTGCGTAAATATGCTACATAGGCAGGCCGTTTTTTAAATTAAGCGTTATACAAAGGTAAAAATATTTTTTAACATACCAAATCAATCCGTTTCTTCCTGGATATGATAGTAGCCGGCGCGCTCGCCCTGCTGTAAAATCAATTCACCCAAAAAACCCGCCAGAAAGAACTGACTGCCCAACAACATGGACGCAATGGAAATATAAAACCAAGGCCGGTCGGTAACCAAATGAGTGGGTAGCCCGTACATCAGTTTGTAGGCCTTCACGCCCAAAATCACCGCCACCGACAATCCGCCGATGAGAAACATCAACAGACCCAACCCGCCGAACAAGTACATGGGACGCCGCGAAAAACGCATATGAAACCAAAGCGTAATCAAATCCAAAACCCCTTTGATAAACCGGTCGGAACCGAATTTGGTTTGGCCGTACTTGCGCGCATGATGGCGCACGGGGCGCTCCCCTATCCTTTCGAAACCGGCTTGCTTGGCCAAAAACGGAATGTACCGGTGCATTTCGCCATAGACGCGTATATGCCGCGTTACCTCACCCTTGTAGGCTTTCAGGCCGCAATTGAAATCATGCAAACGGATTCCCGACACCGTTCGCGCCGCCCAATTGAACAGTTTGGACGGCAAATTCTTGCTCAGGACAGGATCCTTACGTTTCTTTTTCCAGCACGAAACCATGTCGTAACCTTCGTCCGTGATCATAGCCACCAAACCGGGTATTTCGGCCGGATCGTCTTGCAAATCCGCATCCATGGTCACCACCACGTCGCCCGTAGCCTTCTTGAAACCGGCATCCAATGCCTGCGACTTGCCGAAATTGCGGCTAAATTTAATGCCCTTCACATGCCGGTCGCGGCCGGATAACGAACGAATAATTTCCCATGAATCGTCCGAACTCCCGTCGTCCACGAAAATGATTTCGTAATCCCCCTCCATGCCACCCAACACCTCCGTCAGGTGTTCATACAGTTCCGGCAGGGATTCCGCTTCGTTGAGCAAAGGTATGACAACCGATATTTTCATGCCTTGATTTCTTGGTCTTTAAGAATAAAGGATGAGGACAATCCACTCAAAAGGCCGATAAACAATTGACCCGCTATGGAACCGAATAAAATCAAATAAGTATAAAAAGAACGGGTAAAATCCATGATTTTCGTAACCTGCACGGGGTCATCCGCCAAATCTTTTTCCAAAGCGGCTTGGCGGTCCCGGAACCACGCTTCCAATGCCGGCGGATTGATAACATAATAGTACAGCAAAATATTACCCGCCAAAATAAGTCCCGATATCAATCCAATGTAAAGGGATAATACTAATCCGTGGAGAAAGGTAAACTCCTTATGAAAAAGCTTGTATTTCTTTACCGCCCAGTAAACCAAAAAAAATTCCACCAAATATACGGCCATGGAAACCAAAGATCGCGACAATGATTTCTCGGGCATCAAGAGCGTCACATACCATCCTGCAAACGCCACTAAGCCCATGATTAATCCGTAATAAAAACCCCATTTAAACAAATCGCCGTGAGGCAACGAACGGATAGACTGTTTGGTCATAAAAAAATATTTGTTTCAAACAAAATTAACCATAAAATACGATACGGAAAAATTATTTTGAATAACCATCAATCCGGCATTAACAAAAAAAAAGTCCGTATAAGAAATCAAACCGGGAATAACGGGTTTCGTCATATTCATCCAACATACCAAAACCCGGCCGCCAGGAACAGCAAAGCCGCCAATCCCGCACTAATAAGCGCATAAGGCAATTGTGTCCTGACATGATCGATATGATCGGTGGCCGCCGCCATGGACGAAATAATGGTGGTATCGGAAATGGGAGAAGCATGATCTCCGAACACCCCACCGCTGAGGACGGCCGCCAACACCAAATGAACGGGCAGTTGCAAATGCAGAGCAATGGGCACGGCAATGGGAATCATGATGGCAAAGGTGCCCCATGAGGTTCCCGTAGCAAAGGCGATAAAAGCCGAGAGCAGAAATACGATAAAAGGAATCCAGGCAGGCGCCAAAAAATCCTTGGCCAATCCCGCCAAATAAACGCCGGTACCCAATTCCTTGGTAACCGAACCCAGGGCAAAGGCCATCATCATCAAAAGAGCCAAAGGCATCATTCCGGAAATACCTTTGAGCACCCAATCGTTCATTTCCGTAAACCGGGCTATACCTTGCAGGCGGTACATCAATGCCGCCACCGTCAAAGCCGTTATAACCGCAAAAAGAACAGCCGTACTGCCCGAACCGTTGCCCAAGGCCGATAACAGTTTTTCCGGCCATGACATATGATCCGCACCTGCCGGAAGTTTTTTCCAACCCGTAAAAATCAACAAAACGGGCATCATTAATACCATCACCCCAATGGGAACCAACATATTGGCGGCTCGCGGCCGGGCATGTGGAACGGGTTTCACTTCCGTCAGTTCTTCCGATACCATGGGAACGGCGCCCTCGGGCAAAACACCTCCGCCGCTTTCAACACGGCGTTGGGCCTGCTTCATGGGTCCGGGATGCCAATCGAACCAAACAGCGGCCAAACCCGTACCGAGCGCTATCCATGCATAAAAATTGTAGGGAATGCTTTTGATGAGCAAAGCAAAAGGACGCGGCATGCCCTCGGTTATCAACAATCCCATAATAAATGCACCCCAGGCATTGAAAGGCAATAAAACGGATACGGGCGCACTGCTGGAATCGGCCAGGTAAGCCAGTTTTTCGCGCGAAATTCCGTATTTATCAAACAAAGGACGAAACACCGTACCCACCGTTAAGGACGAAATGCTGGTTTCCACAAAAACGATAATACCCGTCAGCCATGCCATTAATGCAATTTTTCGCCTAATACGTTTCGTATCTCCGGATGCGCCGGCCTCCAAATAACGGCGCATGAGCCGTACAAATCCTTCGGTTCCGCCGGATTTTTGAACAAAAAGAATCAAAGCACCCACCAATGCACTGAACATAATGGTCATGGTATTGCCTTCGGAAGCAAAAACATGTACCAACGACATGACGGCATCGTAAAAGGAACGCACCGTCCGCCATTGATCCGTAATCAAAAAACTCATCCAAATGCCCCCGAAAAGGGCCATAAAAACCTTTTTGGTCCGTATGGCCAGAAAAATAGCCAACAGAGGCGGCACCAACGACCACCATCCGAAATGATCCATAGACAAAATTTACTTCAAATATACGGAATAAAAAAAGACGGCCCGAAGCCGTCATATTTGGAGGCACCTAGCGGATTCGAACCGCTGTACGAGGTTTTGCAGACCTCTGCCTAGCCACTCGGCCAAGGTGCCTTTCGGAAAAAGCGTAGCAAATATACGAAATTTTTGTTTTTGTGCATATTGTTTTGATAAACAAAATTGCATTTAGCCGAATCTAAAAAGCCATTCAGAGCCATCTTACTTGGCAATTTATTTTTAATGACTTTTCTTATTTTAATTTTTAGGAATAGTTTTTATGTTTGATTGACATTTAAATCTAAAATCATGAAAAAAATTGCCATTATCCTAACCTTTATCGCCCTTTTTTCGGGTTTAAATGTTAGCGCTCAACAAAATCCCCGCTACGAACCCGGATATGTTATAGATCAAAACGGGCAAACCCTACGGGTCGAGATTTTAAATAAGGATTGGGCATACACGCCGGAAAAGATTACCTATCGATTCCAAGGAAAGAAGAAAGTGGCTACGCCCGGGAATGTGAAGGCGGTGGGCATACCGAACAAATGGAAATACATAAGTGCCACGGTGGATGTGGATACGGTTCCCGATCTCGTCAACAGGCTTTCGAAACGGCGTAACCCCGATTGGGCACATAAAACCATTTTCCTAAAAGTATTGGTAGATGGAAAAGCCGATTTGTTTCTGTACAAAAAGCCCAATATGAACCGTTTTTTCTATCGAATAGACAACGGTCCCATCAAACCGCTTATCCACCGCCGTTATTTTGTATTTAATGAAAAAGAAAAAATCTACAATAAAATTGCCGTCAATAACGATTACAAACAGACACTATATAATGCCTTCAAATGTCCGGGCATGAGCCGAAAAAAATTTGAGGCTCTTAATTATACGGTAGAGGATTTGAAAAAAATCTTCCGCGAATACAACCGTTGCAAAAAAGAAAGTTACCGGAGTTTCAATACCTATTCTTCTCCGGGCATTCTTAACGTGAATGTAACGGCCCGTGGCGATATGTTCCGTATGCACATCAAACACGCCCAAAAAAATCTCGATAATCAAACCGCGTCACAAGGAATGGGTGGCGGTTTGGGCGTCACTGTGGAATATGTCCTGCCCTTTGCGCATAACATGTGGAGTTTGTTCACCGAACCCGCACTTCGCATAGGACATCAAAATCTAAGTTTTGAAAAGGAAAACACCATAACCTCCGAGACGGAAAAATATTTGTGGGAATACAAAAACCTATCATTGGATATTCCCTTGGGTATTCGAATGTATTTTATACGCAACGAAGGGTTTAATGCATTCGGCGAACTGGCTTTTGTCCTGAATGCTGATTTGGGTAGCGAGTTAATACAATATAAGAATGACGAACTGGACCAAACCCTAAAACCCAAATCCAAATCCTACTGGGAAGGAGGCGTGGGTATGTCCGCCGGTCGATTATCGGCCATATTACGTTATTATTATAATGCTAACATGATTGCCAATTACCACCTTTATAGTAGTCCTTATAACGGATTTGCGTTGGTAATAGGCTACCGGATTTGGAAAAAAGAAAATTATTGGTAATCCATTATCCGATAATAATCAAAAAATCCGCGCAATAACCATACCAAAAAAACGCCCGCCTATTCAATAGTGCGGGCGTTTGATTTTAGCCGTACGGTGTTAGGGTTCTAAATGACCTTAACGTTCGAAATAATAAATGTACTTTGCATTGGCCGAAACAGGTGCTTCGAGTTCCATCTTGTCTTTTTCCAATTTAAGGACGTTCATGGGATAAACATCTCCATTATCGGCTGTGAAAGTTATTTTTTCCACATCACCGGTAATCACATAACCGTACAATTGGCCGCTGTTGTTTTGCGTGTTGTAACTGAGCATTTTACCATTGTCCATAAATTGCCAGTCGTATTGGGAAATATCATTGGTTGTGACCAAATTTCCGTCTTGATAGCCTTCGGCGACAGTGGCATGCCACGTGCCGTTCAGAAGAATTTCCCGGCGAGAAGGTTCTTCGGGTGCCGGACATTGTTTTTTACAGGATTCGAGGTTCATACTTGTGACAAACAGGATTGCCAGCATGATTAAGGTTTTGGTTTTCATAGTATAAAGTTTAATGATTGGTTTTGCATTGTAAGCTTATTTTTCTTTTTAAAAGCCAACTTATATCATATAATTGATTTTGTTTAAAGGGATTAAATTATCATGCAAAATCCATTAAGGTCTGAATACCACAAAATGGAAAGAATTGTCAACGGTTTGACCGGAAAGATTATAAATCCGCACGAGAAAAGTCCCGGCCGATTGGGTATAATCCGTAGCGGCAAACACAGGCGTGCCCGCTCCGCCTATTTCGGCCGTTACGCTCACCACATAGTTTTGGCTTTGATAATTCGATAGCGTGATTTCATACACGCCCGTTCCCGTTTTGATGACCGTAAATCCTTCGCTGGAACGGCCCGTATCCACACTGCCGTTGTAATAGACCAATCCGTAGGCATAGGCCCGCATATCGGCCTGTCCGCTATCGGTTCCCAGAACTTTTTCGGCCTTGAAACGACCGTTCACCGTCAATTCGCGCGCTTGCATGTCTCCTTCGATGAGGCTGTGTCCCTGAGCGTCGGCGTTTCCGATATATAACCGGTGGTTAATATCATTATTAACGCCGGCATTCAAACCCATGTAAATACAGGAATCGGCATCGGTATTGTTACCCGCCAGATAACCGAAAGCCGTATTACCGTACATTTGAGTGGCAGCAGTGTTATGCAGAGTAAGATACCCCATGACCGTATTAAATGAGCCGGTGGAAATGTTGTACAAAGCATAGGTGCCCGCCACCGTATTGGCACTACCGGTGGTTAATTGCACCAACGCTTCCACACCGATGGCGGTATTATTATCTCCGGACTGAACGGACGATAAGCAATTCTTACCCACGGCCGTATTATCCGATCCCGTGGTATTAGCGATCAAGGCATTGGTGCCGATAGCCGTGTTGTCGGAACCTTGGGTATTGGCAAAAAGCGCTTCAAAACCCAAAGCCGTATTGGCATTACCTACGGTGTTGGCATACATGGCCTTGGAGCCTACGGCCGTATTCCACAGACCGTCCCAACCGCCGTTGGCTCCTTCGCCGTTGTGATAAAGCGCCGAATCACCGATGGCCACCAAATGGCTGAGATCCCTTGCGGAACGTAAGGCTTCGGCCCCGATGGCGATGTTATCGTTCCCCGATTCATTGTTCCATAACGCATCACTCCCTATACCGATGTTGCTATTTCCCGTCCTGTTTCCACTCAAAGTGCTTCCACCCAGAGCAATATTACTGTTTCCGCTCCGGTTGGAATAAAGCGCACTGGGACCCATACCGATATTAAAACTTCCCGTCGTGTTGAGTTCCATTGCCCGGCCTATGGCGATATTCATATTACCCGTTGTATTGCTATACAAACTGCCGCCTCCGACCGCCACATTATCACTTCCGGTTTGATTATTGACCATGGAATTGGAACCTATAGCCACATTGACGGAACCCTGAGTATTGTTGGTAAGGCTCTTATATCCCACTGCGGTATTGAAGGAACCTTCCGTATTGGCCAAAAGGGATTTGGAACCCACGGCCGTGTTTTTATTTCCCAACCATTGACCCTGCACGTTTTCACCGTTATGAAACAAGGCCGAATCGCCGACGGCCACCAAATCGGTGCGGTCGATGCTATGATAAAGTGCGCTATTGCCTACGGCCACATTCCGGGTACCGGTGGTGTTGTGATGCATGGCATTAAGTCCGACGGAAGTATTGCATATGCCGGGTTGGATGGCGGTACTGTCTCCCGCACCGTGACCCACATACACGCTACCCGACACCGTACGCGCATCGTACAAATCATTCAAACCGTGCACATCTCCGCCCGAGGCGGCGTATTTGGCATACGGCACGTAACGGAATGGCGCGGTTTCGTTCAAGGTGTAGGTTTGACCGCCGTCGGTGCTGATGACCACATTCATGTCGTACGAATTACGCCAATCGATTTGAAGGAAGTTGCCCGAATCCACCGTCCCGGCACCGATTTCCATGGTGGCGATTCCGTTACTGTCGGTGGTCAGGTTATGGGTTTCGGCATAGACGATGTTACCGTATCCGTCCTTTATGGCTATTTTGACAATCACATTGTGATTGGCCAATGGATTTCCGCCGTCGGCCAACAGGATTTTATAATTAAATCCCGTTTGTGCCG
>JAADEB010000119.1 GCA_013153655.1 Chlorobiota bacterium | reverse complement strand
ATGACACGCATCCTTTCAATAATAAAATGCGTCTTTTTCGCTTACTCGGCGTCGGAAATGCTCGTTTATAGCAGTGGCTATTACTTGCGCTATCCTCCTTGATTAAGCAAAAAATTCTATCATTTTCTCCTATCAAAAGGATGCATATCATTTAGTATTAAACGCTTCCTCCCGCCCTTTTCCCGCCGGCGGCCGGCCCGCATTTTTGCCGGGCTAACGCGCTTATCCGCCTAAGGGCGGATTTAGGGTTTGCTCTTCTTTGCCCATTTACATGGTTCACATGATGTTTTTTTTGCGTATTATTTAAACGCCTAATTCTAAAAACTCATTTACGTTCCATGACGGGCCGGTGTTGTTCATAGCATTGTTTGAGGGCTTCGAGGATTTGCATGTCGCTGGCGCTGCGCAGGAATTGTTCGTCGTAATCGCACCATTGGAGGACGCGATACACTTCCTCGGGCGGAATATGCAGGAGTTCGGAAAGGATTTTGCGGTCGAAGCGGCGGGTGAGCATGCTATACACTTCGTCGCGTTCTTTGAGGCGTTTGAGCTTGCGAATGTCTTTGCCGTGGGCACTGAAAAAGTTGTAGAGCATACCCACGGGATCGCTGATTTTGCGCAGAGCGTCGTTGAGGCGGGTAAAGCCGTTGGCGGTGGTGTCGCCGAAGAGCAGGTCCAGGTGTAAATTGATTTTGGGCGGCTTTTGGACGGGTAGCAAGGCCAAATCCACCGGAAGCACGCCGGTAAGTTCGTGGCCGCGGATCACCACCTCTTGCAGAACGATGGGTTCCTGTTGTAAATAAATTTTGTGGAAAACACCGAAATCCGCCGAGTCCACTTTCATTTTGTAGGATTTGTATCCCAAAAACGATATGAGCAAAGTGTCGCCGGGAGCGGCCGGCAGGCGAAAATATCCCGACGTGTTGGTGATGGTTCCCGTCAGCCGGCTGAGGTTGATAATGTTGGCACCGCTGAGCGGAAGACGGTCTTTGGCACGACCCACCATTCCCTTGATTTCGGCCTGTTGCGACCAAGCATGGAAGGAAACGAAAAGCAGGAAAACAAAAATAATTTTTCTCACAGGCCGGATTTATGGTGTAACGTCGCAGGGCGACATTTATTACAGGAATAATTGGATAAACAACATTAATGCCAAAGAAAAAGTAATCACCGTGGCCGCACGTTCGCCGCCGAGTTGTTCGGCCGATTCGGGTGCGATTTCCGAGAAAACCAACCAAATCATGGCGCCGGCGGCCAATCCCAATCCGATGGGCACATAAGGCTTGAATACGCTCACGAACAGGAATGCCGGAACGGCCAGCAAGGGTTGCGGCAAGGAAGTAATGATGCTCCAAAGCGCCGCCTGATACCACTTGCTTCCCTTTGACACCAGCACCGCGCTGATGGCCAAACCTTCGGGAATGTTGTGGATGGCAATGGCCACCGTCATCAAGATGCCGAATTTCACCGAACCGCCGAAAGACGTGCCGATTCCAATCCCTTCGGCCGCCGAATGAGCCGTCATAATTAATATAATGAGCAAGCCTTTCCAAAAATCGTTGCGAAAACTATTGGGCAAATCTTCAATCAGGCCGGAATCTTTTTTGAGTTTGTATTTCTTAATTTTATCAATCACCCAATCCGTGAAGCCGATAAACAGGATGCCAAAGACCATGCCCATTAGCATTTTGCGCTTGTCGATTTCGGCCGCTTGGTTGAGCAATCCGAAGGAAGCGCCGGCCATCAATCCCGCCGCCACACCGTTGGCCACACCCATCACCTTGGGCGTGGTACGTTTGATAAAAGCAAACGGAATGGCCCCCAATCCCGTGGCCAAAGCCGTTATCATGCCGTACCAAAACACATTCCATGCCTGTTCGTTCATCATTTTGTCCGTCTTTTAAATATTTTCAAAGTTAGTCAAATTGTCCTATTTTTGGCATCGTATAATTGAAAAGTTTGTAAAAGAAATGATTTTAGTTGCGGATGCCGGTTCCACCAAAACCGATTGGCGGTTGGTCAATAACGAGGGAATTGTGGTAGGCGCCTTCGAATCGGGCGGGTTGAATCCCATCGTATTCGATGACGAAACCCTTAACAAAAACCTGGCCAACAGCGGTGAATTGTTCAATTTTTCGGAAAACATTACCGAGGTGCATCTCTACGCCGCCGGTAGCGACGAAACGGGTGCGCAACAACGTCTCCGCAAAATTCTCTCCGAAGTATTCGACTTCGCTTCCATACATATTTATAACGACTTGCTGGCCGCGGCACGGGCCACGGCGGGCAAAAATCCCGGCTTGGTGGCCATCATGGGCACCGGTTCCAACAGCGGCTACTACGACGGCGAAAAAATCGTCAAAACCATCGGTCATTTCGGCTATGCGCTTATGGACGACGCTTCGGGCAACTGGTTCGGACGCCAGCTCATCCGCGATTATTATTTCGAAACCATGCCGCAACGCCTTCGCCGTATTTTCAAAAAGGATTACAAACTGGACGACGATTATATCAAAACCCATATTTACCTGTCGGACCAACCCAATGCCTTCCTGGCGGCCTATTCGGTGTTTATGTCGGAACACTACGACGAACATTATGTAAAAAATTTGCTTCTGCGCGGATTCCGCCAATTTATGGAAGAAGAAATGAATGCCTACCGCGACAAAAAAGACGAATTACCCGTGCATTTCGTAGGTTCCATTGCTTATTTCTACCAAAAGGAATTGCGTCAAGCGGTCAAGGATACGGGTTGGCAATTGGGTGAAATCGTACGGAAGCCTTTGGACAATTTGGTGAAATATCATATTTGATTTTCCAATATTTACCCGCATTTTTCGTTATTATAAAAATCATTTTTTCGATTCATGAAAAAAAACATCGCCATATTTTCGCTTCTCATTTTCATTTTGTCGGCCGGTATTTCCTGCCAAGAAAATTCCCGTACAAAGCAACAAAAAGACCCTATGCACCAAGAAAACACTCACTCGAAACCCAAAGATTGCTCCGGTGTCCACTGGTCGCATCATAAAGGTCACGACGGACCCGAAAACTGGAAAAACCTTTGCGACGGCTTTGCGGATTGCGGCGGACAACGCCAGTCGCCGGTGGATATCGATACGAAAAAAGTAACCGAATCCGCCGACCTGAAAGCTCCCGGATTCCATTACGGCAAAACCCGGACCCGTATCATCAACAACGGCCACACCGTACAATTCGACGTGGACGAAGGCTCCACCGTAAAACTCAACGGCAAGGATTACCGCTTGCTCCAATTCCACTACCACGCACCGAGCGAACATACCGTGAACGGACGGCATTATCCGCTGGAAGTGCACTTCGTACATCAACACGCCGGCGACGATTTGGCCGTTATAGGCATATTTTTTAAGGAAGGAAAGAAAAATCCGTTGTTTGAAAAATATTTGAATAAATTTCCCGAAAAAGAAGGAAAATACGATTCCGCCGACCTTATCGACCTGATGAGCCTTATGCCGGACGATAAAAGTTATTATTACTACGACGGCTCCCTTACCACGCCTCCTTGTACGGAAATCGTTTCCTGGTATGTGATGAAACAACCCTTGGAAGCCTCCAAGGACCAAATCGAAAAGTTTTCGAAAATCCTGAACCGCAATTTCCGTCCCGTGCAACCGCTCAACGGTCGCCGGATCAGGTTATATAACGACAAGAAAGGATAAATTCCCGCAAGAACCATGAGCAAAACCGTCAAACCCTACGGCGAAGAGGCCGGAAGCAAGAAAAAGCAAGTCGAACAAATGTTCGACAACATTTCGCATAAATACGATTTTCTGAACCATTTCCTGTCCATGGGTATCGACAAGGGATGGCGGCGCAAAATTATCCGCATGATGCAAGCGGACAAGCCGCGCGACATCCTCGACGTGGCCACCGGCACCGGCGACTTGGCCGTCCTGGAAGCGCAAAAAATTCCCGGCGCACGGGTAACCGGCTTCGATCTCTCGCAAGGCATGCTGGACGTGGCCGCCGAAAAGGTGCGTAAACTGGGATTGGACAACGTGGAACTCATCCGCGGCGATGCCGAAAACATGCCTTTCCCGGACAACGCCTTCGATGCCATTACCGTGGCCTTCGGCGTGCGTAATTTCGAAAACCTGGAAAAAGGCCTGGCCGAAATGCTGCGCGTACTTCGTCCCGGCGGCAAAGCCTACATCCTGGAATTTTCGCAACCCGAACATTTTCCCTTCAAGCAAGTCTACGGATTCTATTCCAAAACCCTCCTGCCGTTTTTCGGCAAGGTGATTTCCGGCGACAGCTCGGCCTACACCTATTTGCCGGAATCCATTTCCGTGTTTCCCTACGGAACCGACATGATGAATATCCTCAAAAAAACCGGCTACCAACCCTTGGAACACATTCCCGTTACCTTCGGTGTAGCCACCATATATGTAGCCGCAAAACCCGAAGCATGAGAAAACACTTGAAAATATGGCTCCTTATCCTCACGGCCTTCGTCTTCCGGCAAGGAATGGCGCAATTCAAGGAAGCGCCGCCGCAAAACCTGCCGCGTTTCGACGACGTTTTTTGGCATTGGGGTTATTATTTCGGATTTAATATTTTCGACTTCAAATTCGACTATGCCGTGCCGGAAAACACGGTGCGCTCCGTACCGGAATACGGCTTCAACGTGGGATTGATTTCCGATTTCCGCCTCGGCCGCATGTGGAACCTGCGCCTCGAACCCGGCATATTCACGGCCAACCGTACGCTTTATTTCCTTAATATCAACGACAAATACGACAGCATCCGGCGCGTCAAATCCAATTATGTTTCCCTTCCCGTTTACCTGAAATACAGCTCCTTGCGCAACGGCAACATGCGCCCCTTTGTGGCCGCCGGCGTCAGTTACAATTACAACCTTACGTCCTACCAAAACTCCGGCAACGATAATGCAGGCGGCAAGTTTCGCATGAAAACCCATGTGTTCATGGCACATATCGCCTTCGGATGGGAAATGTATATGTACTATTTCAAATTCACACCTTCTATCCACGGCGTTTTTGCCTTGAACAACGAAATGGTACCCGACAACGATCCCAACAGTCCCTGGACCGGACCTTTGGAAGGCGTACGCACCCGCGGCGTGTATATCGTTTTGACTTTTGAATAAGCTTATCCTAATTTTGCAACAAAAATAATTTATGATTCTGCCTATCGTAGCCTACGGCGCTCCCGTCCTGAAACAACAAGCCGACGACATCGACCTGACCGATCCGGAATGGCAAACCTTCATCGACGATATGTTCGACACCATGTACCGCGCCTCCGGTGTGGGATTGGCCGCGCCGCAGGTGGACGAATCCGTGCGTATCTTCGTTATCGACCCTTCGCCTTTTGCCGATTGGAAGGAATTGGACCCGGAAGAACGCGAGCGCCTGCGCAATGCCAAAAAGGTGTTTATCAACGCACGCAAACTGGACGAAAGCGGACCGGAATGGCATTTTGAGGAAGGTTGCCTTAGCATTCCCGGTATAAACGAAAAGGTCAAACGTCCCGAACGCATCACCTTGGAATACTACGACCGCCAAGGCCGTAAACACACCGAAACCTTCGACGGCCTGCTGGCGCGCGTTATCCAACACGAATACGACCATATCGAGGGCATCCTCTTTACCGACCGCCTTTCGCCGCTCAAACGCAAAATGCTCCAACGCAAACTGGACAAAATCAGCCGCGGACAGGTGGCGGTGGACTACAAGATGAAATTTCCCAAA
>JAADEB010000170.1 GCA_013153655.1 Chlorobiota bacterium | reverse complement strand
CGGATGGAGGCGTCGATGAGTTCGTTGAAATTATGCGGCAGTATGGTGGTGGAAAGGCCCACGGCGATCCCTTCGGCGCCTTGTGCCAGCAGGATGGGAAATTTGGCCGGCAGGTGGACGGGTTCTTTCTTGCGGCCGTCGTAGGAGAGGGTCCATTCGGTGAGCTTGGGATTGTAGAGCACTTCCAAGGCGAATTTCGACAACCGCGCTTCGATGTATCGAGCCGCGGCGGCACCGTCGCCCGTGAGGATGTTGCCCCAGTTACCTTGCGTGTCGATGAGCAGGTCTTTTTGGCCCAAAGCCACGATGGCGTCGTAGATGGAAGCATCGCCGTGCGGGTGGTATTGCATGGTTTGACCGATGATATTGGCCACCTTGTTGTAGCGGCCGTCATCCATTTCCTTCATGGCGTGGAGGATACGGCGTTGCACGGGTTTGAGGCCGTCTTTCAAGGCCGGTACGGCGCGTTCCAGTATCACATACGAAGCGTAGTCCAGGAACCAATCCTTGAACTTGTCGCTTACCTTGATGATTTTATCTCCCTGATGCTCGCCGGCCATAAGTTGTTACGCTGAATACTGAATTTTTCAAATGACAAAAATAGGGTTTTTATTTGTTAAATCGTTAAAGCGTGCAATCGTTAAATCGACACCTTAACTTTAACCTTAACCTTAAATTAAATCAAATATTTAATAATGTCATCCCGAGGAAAGCGAGTAACGAGCGACGACGAATCTCACATTTACATTATCAACATTAGAGATTCCTCACATTCGTTCGGAATGACAGGAAGCTGTTCCTATGACGATATCGGCACAAAAGGGGAACTTTTGTCATCCCGAGGAAAGCGTAGCGACGAGGGATCTCTCTTTCGGGAAATTGTGGAATGGAAACATGATTTTTGTTAAATTGTTAAATCGCGTAATCGTTAAATCGATAAATTGATACCTTAACTTTAACCTTAACATTAACCAAATCAAATAGTTATCGCTATCATTCCGAAGGAGTTTAAGATTGAGGAATCTCCTATTTCTGGTGAAAAGTTGTCGAAGACCCTTGTCCCAAAAGGATCCTCGTAGGATAGGGAAAGGTTGAAAAGATTGATTTTCTGATAATTAGATTTCAAGATTTGTTGACTTTGCTTTTCCCTTTCTCCTTTGACCTTTTCCCTTCTTTTTGAGCGTTTAAGCGCCGTGTCCTCCTCAGGTGGATTAAATCGAGTAATGGCTCTGTGACTTTTTATAAGTATTGGATGACAGCTTGATTTTATGCGTCTCTTCCATAATTCTTTCTCATTCCCCACTCACCAATAGATGTTTGGCCGCTCGAAGGCCGCATTTTTGGTACCGGTGATAAGCGCGCGCGGCGGCCAGGCGGATTTGTGCCGGTGATTGTCCCTCGGTGTAGGCCGCTATGGCATCGTGCAGGGTGTAGGCTTC
The DNA here is from genome assembly GCA_013153655.1 of Chlorobiota bacterium. Classification (GTDB taxonomy): domain Bacteria; phylum Bacteroidota; class Bacteroidia; order Flavobacteriales; family Flavobacteriaceae; genus JAADED01. The sequence continues at coordinate 4,359 of JAADEB010000170.1, read as the reverse complement.
GGGAGCCATCAGGCCGGTGGTCCATACCAAGACCCTTGCTTGGGTCGAATATAAATAGGGTTCGAAATAATCACGGCTCATGCAGGCCAGAATAATGGCATCCCGCCGCCGGCCGTCCGCATTGCGGAAGGTGTTTTCCAAGCGAAAATCCATTAATCCGTCGTGACCCGCATAAGCCACAAGCGAAGCATTTCCGTAAATTCCCACCGTTTGGCCACGTACATGAAGGGTGTCCTTTCGTTGGCCGGCCAGGCTTTGCAAAAAATCCGTTATCGCCTGCCGGATGTAGCGGCCGTCGTACGCATCGGCCACCAGGTAGAAATTTTTGTTCCGGTGGCGAAATACCAAACGTTCCAAAACGGTGTCATTCACCTTCTCCGATTTCAATAATCGCCAATCCCGGGTTTTGCGTATGAAATAATTTTTTACGCCGAAGGCGGCCCCCCAGTAGAGGTTGGTTTCCGGTTTTTGACCGTTACCCAAACGTTCCGGTACCGGCACGATTCCTTGGTGCCGGTTATCGGCCAAAGCCACCATCACATGGATGGTTTTGCTCGGGCTTGTGTAGGGAATGTTTTGCCGCGGTTTAGGCTCCTGCCGGCGGAATTTTTCGGACGTATTTTTTTTCGTTTGTACGGAAATACCGGCGGACACAGGTGACGGATTTTGATTTGTATTTCCGCAACCGCCCCCTAAAACCATTAACATGATTGGCCAAAGGAGAAAGAAATATTTCATCCCGAAAATTTGTCAAAATCAACGTTTCGGGAAAATTTTTTATTGTATGATCAATTATTTCAAAACCGTATATTGACATATAAATATCTAAAAAACCTGTTTTTAATAAATTGGTAAAGTGAAATATTTTCACATTTATAATCGATCAGAAATGCACTTCTTCGGTGCGCATACGAAGGATGCGGCGAGCGGCAAAATAGGTGGTCACAAAACTCAATAATATGCCAAACAACACCAAAGCTCCCAGCATCATAAGGGTTTTGCGTTGCAATCCGGCGATATCAAGGGCTTGCAGATAGCGCGACACATAATGCAGTCCGCCCCAAATCACGCCGGAAGCCGCCAAACCGGCCAACAAACCCGTCAAAGTGTTTTTCCACAAGAAAGGCCGCATGATAAATCCCGGCGATGCACCCACCAATTGCATGGTCTTGATGATATGGCGCTTGGTTTGGATGCTCAATTTCACCGTATTGCGAATCAGGAATAGAATCACAATCAGAAACAAGGCCGAAATCACCACCGTCACCATACCGATTTTGCGCACATTGCGGTCCAACAGGTCCAAAACCGTTTCCTCGAAAGCCACTTCATCGATGTGGGGATTGTGCATCAGGCGTTCCTTGAAGGCCTTAACGGTCCGTTCGTTTACATAAGGTGCATGCAGGTGGATTTCCAAATTGTCCTGTAAGGGATTTTCACCCAAAACGGCGATAAAATCTTCCCCCAAAAGTTCTTTGGCGCGTTCAGCGGCTTTTTCCTTGGAAATAAACACCACTTCCTTGACCAGGGTATCGGCTTTGAGGCGTTTCTCGTCCTGCTTGATCACGCTGCGGGGCGTGGAGGATTTGTAATAGACCGTCAAGGTGAATTTTTCCTTGAAATAGCGGTTCAGGTATTCGGCGTTGATGAGGATCACACCGAAGAGTCCCAACAGAAAAAGCATGAGAAACAAACTGACAAACAACGAGAGATACAGATTGTTGCGGCGGTAGGTGTAATATTGTTTGTCGTAGTTCATCCCTTGTAAAAGTACGTAAAATTATACGATTTCCCAGGTGGTGCCGTCTTTTCCGTCTTTGAGGCGGATTCCCATGGCGGCCAGTTCGTCGCGGATGCGGTCGGCCAATTCCCAGTTTTTGTTCTTGCGGGCTTGGTTGCGCAGGTCGATGAGGATGCGCAGGACGTGGTCCAGGTTTTGGGTGCAGGCACCTTCGCCTTGCTCGCGCGGCAAACCCAAAATTTCGAACATAAAGGTGTCGAAAATGTCTTTCAGGCGTTTTTTGTCCGCGGCGGTGATGTGTTTTTGGCCTTGGGCGATTTGGTTTACGGTTTTGGCACCTTCGAAGAGACGTGCCACGGCCACCGGCGTGTTGAAATCGTCGTTCATGGCTTCGTAGAGGCTGTCCCGCCAGGCGTTCAAATTCCAATCAGTTTCTTTGCTTTCCGGCAAGGCATCTATTTTGTTGTAGGCGTCCCACAGGCGTTTGAGTCCTTTCTCGGCGGCTTGCAGGGCTTCTTCGGACAGGTCCAGCACATTGCGGTATTGGGCCATGAGGAAGAAGAAACGTACCGTGGCCGGATCGTAGGGTTTGCTGAGTTTGTCGTTGTCGCCGGAGAAGATCTCGGCCGGCAGGATGGTGTTGCCGGTGGATTTGGACATTTTTTTGCCGTTCATGGTGAGCATGTTGGCGTGCATCCAATAACGAACGGGATCCTTTCCGCTAAGGGCTTTGCCTTGGGCGATTTCGCATTCGTGGTGTGGGAATTTCAGGTCCATACCGCCGCCGTGAATATCGAATTGTTCACCCAAATATTTGGTGCTCATCACCGTACATTCCAGGTGCCAACCCGGGAATCCTTCACCCCAAGGCGAGGGCCAACGCATGATGTGTTGCGGTTTGGCTTTTTTCCAGAGGGCGAAATCCTGCGGGTTGCGCTTTTCGTCCTGGCCTTCCAGTTCGCGCGTGTTGGCGATCAATTCTTCGATTTTGCGGCCGCTGAGTTTTCCGTAGCGGTCCACTTCCTTGTTGTATTTGATCACGTCGAAATAGATGGAACCGTTTACTTCGTAGGCCAGGCCTTTGTTGAGGATTTCCTTGGTGGCTTCGATTTGTTCGATGATATGACCCGTGGCGGTGGGCTCGATGCTGGGCGGCAGGTTGTTGATTTTGTCCAGGATGCGGTGAAAATCCACCGTGTATTTCTGCACGATTTCCATGGGTTCGATTTTTTCGAGCCGCGCCTTTTTGCTGATTTTATCTTCGTCGGAATTATCTTCCAGATGGCCGGCATCGGTGATGTTGCGCACGTAGCGCACCTTGAAACCCAAATGTTTCAGGTAGCGGTAAATCACGTCGAAGGACACGAAGGTACGCACGTTTCCCAGATGCACGTGGCTGTACACCGTGGGACCGCATACATACATACCCACGTGGCCGGGCACCAAAGGTTCGAATGTTTCCTTTTTGCCGGTCAGGGAATTGTAGATTTTCAGTTCTTGGCGATAATCATCGAGGGTTTTGGCCATGGATGCTGATTTTTAGTAGAGATGTCGGGTGTTGAGTTCGATATAGGAGAGGAATTCCTTGCGAACGGCGGGATCCTTGAATTTTCCGCCGAAATAAGCCGTTACGGTGGAGCTGTCCGGGTCCTTGATACCCCGGGAATTGACGCACAGGTGTTTGGCATCCACCACTACGGCCACGTCTTCGGTTTGCAAGGCGTCCTGCAAAGCGGCCGCAATTTGGTTGGTCATGCGTTCCTGCACTTGCGGACGGCGTGCGTAGTAGTCTACAATGCGATTCATTTTCGACAGGCCGATCACACGACCGGAAGAAATATAGGCCACATGGGCAAATCCGGTGATGGGCAGCAGATGATGTTCGCAGGTGGAAAATACGCGGATGTTTTTTTCCACCAGCATTTCGCCGTATTTGTACTTGTTCTCGAAGGTGGACATACGCGGCATATTTTCGGGATTGAGGCCGCGGAACACTTCCTTTACATACATTTTGGCCACGCGGCAGGGCGTACCCTTGATGCTGTCGTCTTCGGTGTCCAATCCCAGCAATTCGATAATGGCCTTTACGTGGCCGGCGATTTTTTCGATTTTTTCGTCGTCGCTCATGTCGAAAGCGTCGTCGCGAAGCGGGTAGTGGACGCTTCCGATATGGTTGTCTCCTATTTCGTCGATTTTCTTATCGTGGCAATTCATGTTTCATGGAATTATTACGCACAAAGATACGGTAATTGTTGGATAGTTGAATAGATTGTTAAATCGTGCAATCGTTAAATCGTTAAATTGAAACCTTAACTTTAACCTTAACTAAATCAAATAATTGCCCTTGTCATTCCGAAGGAGTTTACGACTGAGGAATCTCTTTGTTTTGTTAAATCGTTGAATCGTTGAACCGTTAAATCGATTTGACCGATGACGGATGACCGGTGACCGGTGGTTTTTCGGGACACGGGAAATGGAGAACGGGGAATGTGTTTTTTCTGTTGAATAGTTGAAGAGTTGAATAGATTTGTTAAATCGTGCAATCGTTAAATCGTTAAACCGGCTATTCGTGTTGAATAGTTGAAAGGTTGAAGTGTTGAATAGATTGGGGGATTTCT
>JAADEB010000099.1 GCA_013153655.1 Chlorobiota bacterium | reverse complement strand
CTTGTTGTGTGCTGAGTGCCGGGATTTGGGAATTGAAATATCCATGAATGGTTGAACGGTGGATGAGTTCCGGGGAAGGGACGCGCCATAAGAAATGAAAGAAGGCTACAAAGCATTGGCGGTAAAGAAAAAAAACTTATTTTGCATGCGCTTGAAAGGAAAATTATTAGGCTTATGAAACTGAAAAAATATGCCGCTATCGATATAGGAACCAACGCCATACGCCTGTTGATTGCCAATGTGGTGGAAAACGGAAACGGCAAGGTGAAAATCAAGAAAAACACATTGGTGCGCGTGCCGGTGCGACTGGGGGAAGATGTGTTTGACAAAGGGCGGATTTCGGACGAAAAAATCGAGAAATTGATCAAGACGATGAAAGCCTTCAAATTGTTGATGGAGGTTTTTGAGGTGGAAGATTATTTGGCCGTGGCCACTTCGGCCATGCGGGAGGCGAAAAACGGCCGGGAAGTGATCCGGAAAATCGAGAAGGAAACGGGTATTCGTATCGAAATTATCGACGGCGCACGGGAAGCCGAATTTATTGCCTACACGGATTTGGAAGACCTCATCGACCCGGGACGTAATTATTTGTATGTGGACGTGGGTGGGGGAAGTACCGAATTTTCCGTCTTCGAAAAAGGGAAGAAACGCGCCTCCAAATCCTTCAAGTTGGGTACCGTCCGGAGCCTGAAAGACAAAATTCCGGAAGGTGAATGGGAGCGGGCACGCAAATGGGTGGAAACACAAACGCGAGACTTGGACAAAGTTTACCTGATCGGGTCGGGGGGTAATATCAATAAACTCTATAAAATGTCGGGCAAAGCACCGGGAGCACCATTGAGCAAAGTACACCTGAAAGCCTTGTATAAGATGCTCAAATCCATGAGCTACAAGCAGCGTATCAAGGAATTGGGCCTTAATCCCGACCGTGCGGACGTGATTATCCCGGCCTCCAAAATCTACCTGCGCGCCATGCGGTGGAGCGGGGGAGACAAAATCTACGTACCCAGCATAGGATTGGCCGACGGTATCATCAAATATTTGCACGACCAACATCATTCGAAGGACGGGAAAGCTTCGAAACGTTAAAAAATGAGTCTTAAAATTCCGGGGTGGCTCAAAATTGTTAATATACATTTTGGTATTTATAAGAAAATGTTATATTTGCTGAGAAGAACCCTAATTGGATGAACCATACGATACTGGTCGTCGAAGACGACATTATGGTGTATGACCGCCTACACCAACACCTCTCCCAATGGGGATTCGAGGTATTGCCATACGCTCCTTCGTATGAAGAAGCCGTGGCATTGATGAGCCGGAAGCCGGGATTGGCCGTTCTGGACATTCATCTTCAAGGTGAGAAAACCGGTTATGATGTGGCTCGTTACATTCGCAAGCATGCGGATATTCCCTTCCTGTTCCTGACCGTCCACAGCGACGATTTGCATTTTGTACGTGCCTTGGATTTGGGGCCGGAAAATTTTATCGATAAAACCGACGTTCTGACCGAACCCGAAAAGCTGAAACGCCAATTGTTGCTCAGCATCAGAAAAACGGAGCAAGATACGGATGCTTCAACGCCATCTGCACCCTCGGCAGGACCGGCTTTGCGGGGATTGCGGGGGTACAAAAAATACCTTTCGGAAATGAAATCGGCAGGGTTGGGTGAAATCACGGAATACAATGTTCCCATAGAGCAGGTGATGTATATTACGACGGATCGCGATTTGGCCAAGCTTTTCGAATTGGATTTGCGCACCAATTATTCGTTTTTTGTAACCGAAGACGGCCAACATTATTTGACCGCCTTGTCGTTGTCGGATTTGGACGGAAGATTACCGGATCACTTTGTTCGAATCAATGACAAGACCATCATCAACCTGCTGTCCGGTGATTTTGACGGGTTAATCAACAAGTCCAATATACGTTTGAACAATCATGTTTTTCACATAAGTAAAACATACTTGAAAAAATTCCATGAACAATATAACCGCTATTTCCTTCCTCCTAACAAAAACAAGAGAAAAAACCGTTAAACCTCAGGCTTTGAAACGAAGGTGAATGCCGAATCCGTTATCCGTTATGATACGCAAGCGGTCCGCGGATTTGTTATGACGGGTCAGCACGTCCAATTGTTTATGGAGTACGCGAATGAGTTTGAGACCCATATTGGTGCCGAATGCGGAATTTTTGTCTTTATGCGTATTTTGGCGTCCGGCCTTGCCATTGTCTTTCATTTCCAGGACGTAATCTCCGTTGTCCTTATAAAGACGTATGGAAATGAGGCCGTCGGTGGTGTTTTCGTCGAAAGCGTGTTTGAAGGAGTTGTTGATAAACTCGTGAATAATCAAACCGGTGAGAAAAACCCGGTCGGCGCGTAGGTTCAGATCGGTTTCGATGAGGTTTTGGAGTTTAACTTTTTTGGAAGGGGACATGGAACGGGTTACATGGAAAATTTTGTCGGTCAGTTCGGATAATTTAAAATGGCGTCGATTTTCACCGTTTTTAATTTGAAAACGCAAGGCACGGTGTATTTCAATGAATGATTTAATCTTATCGATCATGTTTTGTAATGCCTCGGAAATATCCACATCCGGATTATTTAAAGCCGATTTCAAATCGTTGATAAAACCTATGAACCATCCGAAATTACCTTCGATGCGGTGGTGCATTTCCCGGTATAGTTCGTAGAGGTCGTTTTGCTGGCGTTCGATGAGTTTTTTTTGTGCGTTGATTCGGCGGAGATAGTACAGGATAATGGCACCGGTGAAGAGGAGTGCGGCCAGGAGTATCAACATGTTGGTAAGATGTTTCCGAAAGCGTACCAGTTCCATGTTTTTCCGGGCCAGTTCCCTTTCTTTTTCGGCGGTTTCGTACACGGTGAGCAAGGAATAATCCTTGATATGGTTTTCGCGTTTTTGGATAATATTTTCCAATTCCTGATAACGCCTGAAATAGCCGGGTAAATTTTGTGGGTCGTCCCATTGTATCAAACGGGACAATATGTATTTTTCGTAGCCGAAAAGTTTGTTTTTTTCAGCGATTTCGCGGGCCTTATGAGCATACATAAGCGCTTGACGGTCATGTTTCATGCCTTGCATCAATTCCGAAAGATAGGCATACACGGAGAACAAATCCAATGGCGTTCCGGATTTCCGGTAAATCTCCAAGGCTTCCAACAATAGCGGGTAGGCTTCCTTATGATTGCGGAGCCGGGTGAGGTAAAGACCTTTGTTTAAGATGCTTTTGGTATACTGCGATGGTTTGGTACGGCTAATTCCGGGAATTTGCAAAATGGAATCCATATAGGCCACCGCCGTAATGTAATCACCCCTGTTGGCATACAATGTTCCCATACTATTCAAATAGCTGATGAAATAGGTGAGGGTGTCGAATTTTTGGTCGCGCCGGTAGAGCTCACGGTATTCGTTGTATTCTTTAAGCGCTTTGTCGTAGGCTTGTTTCTGTTTCAAAACATTGCCTAAAAGCAAGTGGGGCAATCCTTTATGAATCCCATCGGGTATTTCGGACGGAATGTATTGCAAACTTTTAACAATGTGAAATTCTGCTAAGTTAATATATCCGTATTTGTAGTCCAAACCGCCGATATAATAATAAATTTTGGACATCAGCAACGAATCGTTTCGTTCGCGGGCGATTTTCAGTGCTTTATGAAAATAGATATAGGCACTGTCTAACATAAATTTTTTCTTAAATTTAAGAGCTTTTTTATATTCCTTTGGCGGTTTTGAGTTTAAGATTAGCGAGTATTCATATTGAGCAAAGGTCTGTCCGCTCAGCAACGGCGCAAAAAACATAAAGAAGTAAAATAAAAACTTCATTCGGTTAGGGAAAGTGCAAATTTATAAAAATGAAAGCATTAAGAAAAACCGGATTTTGTATTTTTTTAAGCCGGAAAAAGTAAAGCCGTCCGTTATTCCGGACGACTTTACCTTCCCAATTAATTGTTCCGTTAGCCTAGCGGAATCTTTTCCCGTTTGGCTTTACGGGAAAGATTTTCCGGCATTAATATCCGTTGAGGTTGTACCGGCCTTCCTTGTTGAAATAATCGGCGATGCGTTCGCGCAGGCCGATGATGTCGGGCGCTTGGTCGTATTTGGTAAAGCGCTTGATACCCAATTCCATGATGCGGGCTTCGTCGCCGGAGGCCAAATTACGAATCACTTCGGCGGCTTTGGTGCGGCTTTGGTCCACGGCATACCAAGTCATCAGGTTGGTCAAGTCGATTTCCACCCGGCGCTTGGGATTATCCGGATCTTGCGCCAACTTTTTGCGCGTGGCCAGGAGGGCGCTTTCGGCAAGATAAATCTGAATCATCAGGTCGGCGGCGTTCATGACCACTTGTTCGTTATGCACCAGCTTGTCGCCGAGTTTTTGTACGGCCGTACCGGCTACCAAGAAAAAGAGTTTTTTCAGTTTGCGAATCATTTCGGCGCTTTGTTCCAGCGGGTCGGAATAATCGGGCTTGTCGAACGAAGGAATGCCGGTGAGTTCTTTGGCCACGGCTTTGGCCGGCGTGAGCAGGTCGATTTGGCCTTTCATGGCTTTGCGCATCAGCATGCTGACGGTCACCAGGCGGTTGATTTCGTTGGTGCCTTCGTAGATGCGCGTAATGCGGGCATCGCGCCAGAAACTTTCCATGGGTGTGTCTTCGGAGAAACCCATACCACCGTAGATTTGTACGCCTTCGTCGCTTACTTCCTGGGCCATTTCGCTCACGAAGACCTTGATGATGGAAGCTTCGATGGCATAATCCTCGAAGGCTTTGCGTTCGGCTTCGTGATGAGGCATACCCGTAGCGGCAAATTCATTGATTTTGTCGTCGGTGTCTTTGGCTTCGCGGTAAATGGCCGATTCGCCGGCGTAGATTTTGGCGGCCATGCGGGCGATTTTTTCCTTAATGGCGCCAAAACGGGCGATAGGCACGCCGAATTGTACGCGTTCGTTGGCGTAGCGTACGCTTTCGTTGAACACGCGGCGCGTGCTGTCCATGATACCGGCGGCCAATTTGGCACGGCCGATGTTGAGTACGTTGAGGGCGATTTTCAGGCCTTCTTCGCGTTTGCCGAGCATTTGGCTTTTGTGGACTTTGGTGTTGTTGAAAAATACTTGGCGCGTACTGGATGCGCGGATACCCAATTTGTGTTCTTCTTCACCCAGCACGATGCCGTTGGGATTTTCGGGATCGTAGGTCAGCAGGAAAGCCGAGAGTTTTTTATCCACCTTGCCGTTTTCTTCGATTTTGGCAAATACCACGAAGGATTGGGCAAAACCGGCATTGCTGATCCACATTTTTTGGCCGTTGATCAGGTAATGTTCACCGTCGTCTTGCAGGGTGGCTTTGGTTTTGCCGTTGTTGGCATCCGAGCCGGCGCCGGGTTCCGTAAGGCAATAGGCACCGATCCATTCGCCGCTGACCAATTTGGGCAGGTATTCCTGCTTCTGTTCTTCGGTTCCGTAAAGATATACGGGCATGGTGCCGATACCGGTATGGGCGCCGTAGGCCGTGGCAAAGGATCCCGTGGCGCCGGAAATGCGGTCGCAAACCAGCATGGCCGTTACGAAATCCATACCCAGTCCGCCGTATTCCTCGGGAATGGATATGCCGAGGAAACCCATTTCGCCGGCTTCGCGCAAGAGGCGTTCCACCAGGGCGTAGTCTTTCTTTTCGAAACGTTCTTTGTTGGGCCACATTTCGCGGTCCACATAGTCGCGGGCCGCTTCGGCCATCATTTGTTGTTCTTCCGAAAGGTCTTCCAAGGTGAAGACTTCTTCGGGCTTGGTTTCTTTGACTAAGAATT
>JAADEB010000082.1 GCA_013153655.1 Chlorobiota bacterium | reverse complement strand
TCGCAGAAAATCTCATTCGGGACTTCGCTTGGCTCAGCTTTTCATCTATTCAACAAAAATTACCGGTTTACAGGTTTAACGATTTAACAAAAAACCCAACTCCCAAATCCCAACTCCCAAATTCCGTTTTTTATAATCCCCTGATTTAGTTAAAGTTAAGGTTAAAGTTAAAGTGTCGATTTAACGATTGCATCCGCCTGAGGCGGACACGGCGCCGCTCCTTGGGTCGCTTCCCTCGGAATGACAATGGTAACTATCTGATTTAGTTAAAGTTAAGGTTAAAGTTAAAGTGTCTATTTAACGATTGCACGGTTTAACAGAAATCCCCCTTCTATTCAACTGTTCAACTCTTCAACTATTCAACAGAAAAAAACACGTTTCCCGAAAACGCACCGGTCACCGGTCACCGGTCATCCGTCCCATCTATTCAACTCTTCAATCCCGATATGGATTTTCTAAGCTCATCCTTCTTTCTTCGCAGAAAATCTCATTCGGGACTTCGCTTGGCTCAGCTTTTCATCTATTCAACAAAAATTACCGGTTTACAGGTTTAACGATTTAACCAATCTATTCAACTCTTCAACTCTTCAACTCTTCAACAATAATACCCGATTTAACGGTTCAACGATTTAACAGTTTAACAAAATCCCAAATCCGTTTATCTTATAACACTCTGATTTAGTTAATGTTAAGGTTAAAGTTAAAGTATCTATCCCGCTTTGACGATTCCCCCATTTAACAAATAACCCCGTTTTCCTATCTCCCGAAAAATTCTCAAATTTGTTTACTTCAAAAAAATGCTTTCGCTTATGGAATTAGCGGCCAAATACAACCCCTCGGAAGTCGAACGGAAATGGTATCAATACTGGGACGAAAAAGGTTTTTTTCAATCCGACCCCGATGAGCGCGAACCCTACGTCATCGTGATTCCGCCGCCCAACGTGACGGGTGTGCTCCACATGGGTCATATGCTCAACAACACCTTGCAAGATGTGCTCATTCGCCGTGCCCGCCTCAAAGGTTTTAATGCACTTTGGGTGCCCGGCACCGACCATGCCTCCATTGCTACCGAAGCCAAAGTGGTCCGCAAACTCAAAGACGAAGGCATCGAAAAATCCGACCTCACCCGCGAGGAATTCCTCAAACACGCTTGGGATTGGACGCACAAACACGGCGGCATTATCCTCAAACAATTACGCTATCTGGGAGCCTCCTGCGACTGGCGCCGCACCAAATTCACCCTGGACGACGATATGTACGAAAGCGTCATCAAGGTGTTTGTGGACCTCTACAACAAAGGAAAAATCTACCGCGGCTACCGGATGGTCAACTGGGACCCCGAAGCCCGCACCACCGTTTCGGACGAAGAAGTCATCTACGAAGACGAAGACGGCAAACTCTACTATATCAATTATCCCATTGCCGGCCACCAAGGCGAATATATCCAAATCGCCACCACCCGTCCCGAAACCATACTGGGTGATACGGCCATTGCCGTAAGCCCGGAAAACGAAAAATATGCCCACCTGATTGGCAAAAAAGCCATTGTGCCCATTGCCGGCCGCGAAATTCCCATCATCGCCGACGACTACGTGGACCCCGAATTCGGAACCGGCGCCCTCAAAATCACGCCCGCCCACGACCCCAACGACAAGGAAATCGGCGACCGCCACGGCTTGGAAATCATCGATATTTTCAACGAAGACGGTACTCTCAACGAACATGGCTTGCATTACCAAGGCCAAGACCGCTTCGAAGTAAGAAAATCCATTACCGAAGAACTTCGCCAAAAAGGCTTTCTGGTCAAGGAAGAACCCCACCGCCACCGCGTTGGTCGCAGCGAACGCACCAAAGCCGTGATCGAACCGCGCCTCTCGCGTCAATGGTTCCTCAAAATGAAGGAATTGGCCGAGCCGGCCATACGCGCTGTACGCGAAGGCGAAGTAAAACTCATCCCCAAAAAATTTGAAAACACCTATTTCCATTGGATGGAAAACGTACGCGATTGGAACATTTCGCGTCAGCTTTGGTGGGGCCACCGCATTCCGGCCTATTACTATGGCGACGGCGAAGAAGATTTCGTGGTGGCCGAAACCCCCGAACAAGCCCTGGAATTGGCCCGGCAAAAAAGCGGAAATCCCGGTCTGCGGCTCGAAGACCTTCGTCAGGACGAAGACGTGCTGGACACCTGGTTCTCTTCCTGGCTTTGGCCCATCACCGTGTTCGACGGCATCCGGCATCCCGAAAATCCCGACTTTAAGTATTACTATCCCACCAACGACCTGGTAACCGCCCCCGAAATCCTCTTTTTCTGGGTGGCACGCATGATCATGGCCGGTTACGAGTTCGCCGGCGACAAACCTTTCGAGAATGTGTATCTCACCGGTATCGTGCGCGATAAGCTGGGTCGCAAAATGTCCAAATCCCTGGGTAACTCGCCCGACCCCATCAAACTCATCGAGCAATACGGCGCCGATGCCGTACGTACCGGCATGTTGCTTACCTCTCCCGCCGGCAACGACCTGCCCTTCGACGAACAACTGGTGGTCCAAGGCCGAAATTTCGCCAACAAAATTTGGAACGGTTTCCGCCTGGTCAAATCCTGGAAGGTGGACGGTGACGATCAACCCGATTATGCCCGCGAAGCCGTTCGATGGTACCGCAACCGTTTCCAACACGTATTGCACCAAATCGAAGACGATTTTGCCAAATACCGCATCTCGGAAGCCCTCAAAAAAATCTATTCCCTCATCTGGGACGATTACAGCTCCTGGTTCCTGGAAATGATCAAACCGCCTTACGGCCAACCCGTCGATCGCAAAACCTACGAGCAAACCCTCGAAATCCTGGAAAACAACTTAAAGGTATTGCATCCCTTCATGCCCTTCATTACCGAGGAGATTTGGCAACACATTCGCCCGCGCCGCGACGACGAAGCCCTCATCGTGGCCCGCTATCCCGAACCGGCCCCCTACGACAAGACATTGGTGGAGCAAGCTGAACAAGTGAAGGAAATTATTTCCAATATCCGCAAAATTCGCAAGGAAAAGCAAATCGCGCCCAAGGAACCCCTGGACCTTACGGCCGTGATCAACGAAGCTTTCGACGAAGCCCTCTGGTCTCTGGTACGCAAGGCGGCCAACGTGAAGGACATTCGCACCGGAGGCGAAGCCCCGGCCAACAGCGCTTCGTTCCGTGTGGGTAAAAACGAATTTTTCGTTCCGCTGGATGCCTTTATCAACCCCGAAGAGGAAAAGGCCAAACTGGAAGAAGAATTGAAATACCTGGAAGGTTTCCTGGCTTCGGTGCGCAAGAAGTTGAGCAACGAACGTTTTGTCCAAAACGCGCCCGCCGCCGTGGTGGACAAGGAACGCAAAAAGGAAGCCGACGCACTGGAAAAAATAGCCTTGCTACGCAAACGCTTGGAGGCTTTCGGAAAATAATATTTGTATAGGATTCAAAGCAAAAGGAGCCGTTGCAAACGACGGCTCCTTGAATTTTCTCTTCTTTTATCCGATTCAATTTCTGTTCTATAAAAATGCAGTTCCCTTTGGCGATTTACCCCTAAAATTCGTCGGAAGGCCGGTCTATTTTTCCGGATTCAGGATTATGGGGAGTCCGTCTTTTCCGCTGCCGATCACAATCACTTTCGAATTATTGGATTCGGCCAGTTTGAGCGTGGCTTCGATACCTTTCCAGCGCAGGAGTTTGTCGGAAATGCCTTCGGTAACGATGTGTTGGAAATCGCGGATACCTTTGGCTTCGATACGTTTTCGTTCGGCTTCTTTTTGTTCCTTTTGGAGTTTGAATTCGTATTCCAAGGCTTCCTGTTGTTGTTTCAATTTTCGCTCGATGGCCGTTTTGATGGTGGGTGGCAGGGTCACGTCGCGCACCAGGATTTTGTTGAGTTGTACAAATTGTTTATCGAGTAATTTTTTGGTTTCGTCGTAAATTTCCTGCTGGATGGCTTCCCTTTTGCTGGAATAAATTTGTTCCGGGGTGTAACGTCCCACCACGGCGCGTGTGGCCGAGCGAACCGCCGGTTTGAGCACATCGTCCACATAATGGCGTCCGCGGTATTTGTGCAATTTGGCCAAGTCTTTCACCACCGGCTGAAACCATATGCTGGCGTCCAGTTTGATGTCCAAACCGTCCTGCGAAAGTACCTTCATGCTTTCAAAAAGTTGTTGCTGGCGGATATTGTACACATACACCTTGTTCCAGGGAGCAATCAGATGGACACCTTCCGACAAAGGGGGATGCACCGTGTCCACGCCGCCACCGAATGGCCGGAAAACCACACCCGCTTCACCGGGTCCAATATTGACGATGGACGACACCAATGCAATGAGCAGAAAAAAACCGGCCACGATCAAGGCGGCAACGCGCCCGCCGGAAAATTTGGATTTATTTCGAATCGTGTATTCTTCCATAGATTTGATTTTTGCGTTATTCTACAAATATAATAAAACCCCGGCGTAATTAAAAGATTTGAGAAAAAAACTACGAATTGATGACCACTAACAATAAAAAACTAATAACTTCCAATTGATAATTTTTGAATTGATCTAGTTAGTGAATAATTGAAGAAAACAAATGTCAGGAGAAAGGATTTAATTTCCACAAGCATCTATGACCGAAAGAATTTTCAAACTTCCAAATCCTTCCGAAGAAGTTTATGATGAAAAACCTTGCGCTCTTCCGGTTTTATTAAATTATCGGTTCGTAAGTTCCGAAAAGAATAACAGATCTTCCTGGCAAACAAGTCTGTTATTAATTAAAATTATGCTGTCATCAATATTTATGTGTAATTATTAAAATACGTACATTTATCATAAAAGGCTTAGGTGATAAAAATCTGCGGTTTTTTCTCTTTATTTGACTTCCATTTCCAGAAGAATAGGAGCATGATCGGAATGAGAAGCATCTCTAAGGATGAGATGACGTTGGATCCGCCGGCGTAAAGTACGGGAGGCAAGATGATAGTCGATACGCCAGCCTTTATTACGTTGACGAGCCCCGGCACGGTACGACCACCAAGTATATTGATGAGGACGCGGGTCGAAAAGACGAAAAGTATCGTCGAAACCCAAATCCATGTAAGCAGAAAGCCAGGCACGTTCTTCCGGCAGAAAACCCGACACGTTTTTAAGTCGTACGGGGTCATGTATATCGATAGGTTTGTGACAAATATTGTAATCACCGCTAACAATGAGGTTCGGTTCGTTACGAAGCAAATCGGAAGTGTATTTATAGAATGCATCCATATAACGAAATTTTATGGCAAGGCGTTCGTCATTGGTACCGCTGGGTAAATAGAGGCTCATTACCGAAAAATCGCCGAAACGGGCGGTAAGGTTGCGTCCTTCGGCATCCATAAAATCTATACCTGTGCCGTATATTACATCTTCTGGTTGAATCTTGGATAGAATGGCTACACCGCTATATCCTTTACGTCTGGCGGGATACCAGAATTGATATTCATAACCCAATTGACGAAACAGTTCTTTGTCCACTTGATCTTCCATAGCTTTAATTTCCTGGAAGCATACGATATCGGGATTTACGATTGTCAGCCATTGACCGAGGCCTTTGCGCAGGGCGGCTCGAATACCATTCACATTATATGAAACAAGCTTTATGGTTTGACTCATGATAAATTTTAGACAAAGGTAGCGGGTTTTGTCGAAAAAGATTTAGAAATATATCCACTAAAAAATTTAACCGGGATTTAAAAAATATTGGCCGGTTTTGTCATTATTACTCATACATGCTTAAAAAAAAAATTATGAAAAATCAACCTAACAAATATCGCTCCGCATAATCC
>JAADEB010000080.1 GCA_013153655.1 Chlorobiota bacterium | reverse complement strand
TTTACCTGAAAAAATTGATGAACATTATGACTGAAAATTCTTATGATTTTGACATGCACCCCTTTGAGGCTTACGGCTTTGAAAGGAAACACCAGCCGTCCTCCTTTCCGGGGAACAATATTTCCTTCACCTACGGCCTCCAAGGCGGGCTTGGGCCGGCTAAACCGGAGGATTTGTTTATAATCCGTTTTCAGGCTTCTGCCCGCCGGATTACGGATATGCTTGTCTAAGGTCAAAGTCACCGAACCGCGAACGGGATAGCGTGGATACAGGTTCACCACATTACCCCTGACATTGATGCGGACGGGAATGTCTTTGCCCAGCTTAACAAGGCCTTCCAAATTTTGACGTGAATCCAACGGATCGGAAAAATAAACCGTAATCACTTGCGAAGGCGCACTTTGCACTTCCACCTTCATCACCTTAAAGGAATTTATCGAAGGCACGGGAACGACCGTTTCATCCCGTACATCGGCGCCGATGGGTTGGCCGTTCCATTTTATGACCACCTTGCCGTCGTTTTCTCCGCGACGGATACTGTCGGCCGTAAATTTATGCATTTTGTGCTCGCCGTCATGTTGCCAGGTCAAAGGTTTCAATTTGCCGTACTGCCAAACTTCCACACATTTTTCCACCGCTTGGTCGCCGGCAAAATCGGCCGTGGTGAGGGTTCCGTCCAATTTGTTCCATTGCCAATGCCGGTTGTCGTAACTTCGCAGGCCGTCCACCTTAACTTCCAAGGACTGCGTACGCGTCCTAAAACCGAACGGAAACACCGCCAGCGAATCGGGAACTTTCATCAGGCGCCCAAGCCGGAATTCGGCGCGAAAGGCTTGACCGTTGGGCAGACGCCGGGCAGGTCGAAAAACGACGGTATATGGGTCTTCCCAAAAAACGGTACCCTCGATGGGTGGTTCGAAACGGAACAATTTTTCCTTAGCGGTATCACCCGCCTTAACATCCCGGGCTTCGGTCAGTTCCACACGAATGGGGTCCGAATTGGAAATAATCCCCGAAGTATAGCCGGCGATATAATGACGAAAAGCCGGAGAAGATTCACGAACTTGTTCTTTATGCTTACACGACGACAGGCTCGAAAGGCTCAAAAGGACAAATAACATGGAAGAGAGTCGCAAGAGACGCATAATGCAAATGGTTTTGAAGAAATGATTTATAAAGATACGTTTTTATTCGGTTTTGGTAGAGGATTTTAGGGTTTTGCGGAAGATTCCGGGCCGGTTTCCGGGTCCGTTACGCTGAACCGGCACTGTTTGATTTCGCCGTCTTCGTCCATTAAGGTGAGCACATGCGGCCCGGGGGTCAAATATAATTCCACTTCATGCGGACCTTCGGTAATGGTCAGGAAACTACGGTCCAAATGCCAATAAATACGAGCGCCGGGGCGGCGGTGTACGGCTTTGAAAACCGTTTTTTGACGTTGGCCGTCGAAATCGCGCGGCAAAAAGATTTTAACCCCCGGAGTGGGATAAATCAATCCCAAATTTCCTTCGCCGGACGTGTTACATCCCGGTGCCCAGGGCGGCAAAGGACGGTACGATGGATGTTTGCGGCGATAATACCAGGCCTCTACCGGCGGCAACACAAACCGGGATTGCGTTTGCATCCGTTGCGGATCATAGCATCCCGCATGAACACGGTAGCGGCCGCTTCGGTCCAAATGGATAATCCGGTGATAGGTACAGACGGGCGCTCTTTCGCCATGGGGCGGGATAAGGCATTCTTCGGTATCCCGGCAAGCGGGCGATGCGGGATAACCGCTTTGACGGCATATGTTGCCACGAATTAAGTCATCAGGCCGCGCAAACCAGGCTGTTTCGGGGGGCAATTCCCTGAAAACGTCAAACATAACCGGCGCCGCCGCGGAAATTCCCGTCAAACCGGGACGTCCCTCTCCATCGGCATTGCCTACCCATACGCCCACCGCATAGCGCGGCGTTACGCCCACACACCAGGCATCGCGATGGCCGAAACTGGTTCCCGTTTTCCATGCCACCCGCCGGGCCGATGCATAAAGGGCCCAGTCGTCGCCTTCTACGGGACGGTCTTTGTCCGAAAGAGCTTTAAACACAAACCAAATATTTCCCGCACCGAAAACCGGCCGTTCCGTTACCTTCGATTGCCCGAACAAGACGGTATCGCGCAGTAGAGAGGGAGAATCGTAGGTGTCGGTAAAATAATGTCCCGTGGCATTATAGCGGTTGAGTTCGCGTGCCATGCCGGCATAGAGGCGAACGGCTTCCCACAAAGTGATTTCGGCACCCCCCAAGATCAAACTCAGTCCGTAGTGCGAAGCCGGACGGTCGATGGTACTTATATGCAGCCGGCGTAGATTATCATGAAATTTCTCCAAACCGTAGCTACGTAGCAATCGAACGGCCGGCACATTGAGCGAGCGTGCCAAAGCTTCCGAAGCGGGTACGGCACCGTCGTAGGTATGATCGAAATTTTCGGGATGGTAACCGGCGATTTGTGTTGGAATGTCAGACAACAGGCTTTGAGGCAGGATAATACCGTCGCCATAGGACCATGCATACAGGAAGGGTTTAAGCAAACTTCCCGTGGAACGGCGCGCCCGAATCACATCCACCTCGCCGGCCTCCACTTTTCCCGGCCCCGGCATATTACCCGCATAGGCCAATACCTTGCCGTCGGGAACGGAAACCACCAGGATGCCCATATTATGGATTTTGTTGGCGGAAAAATAGCTTTTATAGCGCCGCATGACATCCAAAATACGTCCTTGTAAATCTTTGGAAATAGAAGTGTACAACGGACGGTCCGCCGGTACGGAAGCCAACAAATGAGGCGCAAGGCGTGGCAACGGACGCGGGCGTCCCGGCAAGGGCTCCTCCTTGGCCAAGGCGCAGGTCAGGCTGTCGATAATACCTTTGCGCCGGAGTTTGTCCAGCAAAAGGTTCCGTTTGCGCAAGAATTCTCTACGATTTTTGCCCGGATAAATAGCCGAAGGTGCATTTGGCAACACGGCCAATGCCGCACTCTCGCCCCATGAAAGCCGGTTGGGCGGGCGACCGTAATAGCGCCAGGAAGCGGCCTCCAAACCCACCACGTTTCCCCCAAAAGGTGCATGCGAAGCATATAGCCGTAAAATACTGTCCTTCGAATAACGTAATTCGAGCCGCAAGGCACGGACGATTTCCAAAGCTTTATGAAAATAGGTTCGCGGAGGATTACCGCCGGCCATGCGGATGACCTGCATGGTGATGGTACTGCCGCCACGCCGGATTTTTCCCGCCCTCCAATTGCTCAGAGCCGCCTTGACCAACGAAACGGGATTAACCCCCGGATGCCGGTAGAACCATTCGTCCTCAAAATACACCACCGATTGCCGGAATTTATAGGGAACGCTGCCGGCCGGGGGAAGGCGCCACTGACCGTCGGCGGCAATGCGGGCGCCCAACAGCTCACCGTCGCGGTCATAAACCACACGGGCATATGGAGCATCGAACAAGGGTTCGGGCAAAGAAAACCAAAACAGGAAAAATGCCAAACCCGCCAACACCCACAAAAAGCGATAGCGACCCGAAAAAATATGGTGCAAATGAAAAAATTTTCCCTTCATCCGGCGCATTACTCAAAGTTAGCAAAATTTAATAAATCATTACTCTTATTCATCAGGGCCAAGGCATACCTGTTATTAAATAAGTAGTATCCTAGAAATCTTGTTATGATTTTCACATCATATCTACTTGGCATGGCGCAAATCACTAGCACGATTTAACGGATTAATCCTCCTGAGACGCACGCAATTTAATTAAAATATGGATTTAGGAGTTGGTATTTAGGAATTGGGATTAGGGTATTTGTTAAATCGTGGAATCGTTAAATCGACACCTTAACTTTAAATGGTCGTATTTTATGATGTTAGCTCTTAGTCTTTTGGGAACTTTAACTTTAACCTTAACGTTAACTTTAACTATTTGTTCTTTAAGCCGTTAGTTTTTTTCAGATTTTGGATTTTCCCATAGGGATCCCTTCGGGAGGGATTTGGGATTGGGGTCCTTTCATTATTCATTTTTATTATTCATCGCCCGGAGCGGGCAATACTATATTCCCTCACTCTTTCACTCCTTCATTCTTTCATTCATTAAAAAAACCGTTCTACATTTCCCGTTTCCCATTTCCCGAAAACACATCGGTCACCGGTCATCCGTCCTTTCTTCTTTTTCCCGGATTTTGGATTTAGGACTTGGGATTTGTTTTTTTCATTGTTCATTATTCATTGAATAAATCGTGTTCCACAGAAGGAGATTGCTTTCCGCCTGAGGCGGACGCGTCACTTCGTTTCGTTCGCAATGACCTCACCGGTCATCCGTCATCGATCAAGTCGATTTAACGGTTGCACGATTTAACGGTTTAACAGAAATCCACCAATCTATTCAACTCTTCAACTCTTCAATTATTCAACAGAAAAAACCACGTTTCCCGTTCTCCGTTTCCCGTGTCCCGAAAAAGCACCGGTCACCGGTCATCCGTCATCGGTCAAATCGATTTAACGATTGCTCGGTTCAACGGTTTAACAACAACTATGATGCTGCTTTGTCTTATTCATGACACATAAACGCCGTATGGTCAAATTTTCCGTATCTTTGAAATCCGGTATGAAAAAATTTTTGCATACACTCACCGTAATGCCTTTAATATGGCTGGTGCGCTTCTATCAGGCGGCCATATCACCCTATTTGGGCAGTTCGTGCCGTTATACGCCTACATGTTCGCAATACACCATCGAGGCTTTGCAACGCCACGGTCTGCTTACGGGTGGCTGGCTGGCCGTACGGCGTATTGCTTCGTGCCATCCCTGGGGCGGGCAAGGCTACGATCCCGTACCCACCGAAGAGGAATTGAAAAAACGCATACCATTTCGTAAAATTAACCTGAAAAAATACAAACGCTCATGATTTTCGACGCCATACAATGGGACCCTTCCCTGGGCATTAAAATAGGATCGTTCATTATTCGCTATTACAGTTTGGCATATGTCATCGGTTTTGTGGTGGGTTATTATGTGATTAAAAAAGTTTTCGAACGGGAAAACGAAAATTTGGAATTATTGGACCCGCTACTGATTTACATAGCCTTGGGCGTAATTATCGGCGCGCGCTTGGGACATGTATTTTTTTATGATTGGTCGTATTTCAAACATCATCTTTTGGAAATTTTTCTTCCTTTCCGTTTCGAACCCGAATTCGAATTCACGGGATTTCAGGGATTGGCCAGTCACGGAGCCACCATCGGCATCGCCCTTGCCGCTTGGCTTTTTTACCGCAAATACAAAGACCAAATCCGTCACAAATCCTTCCTTTGGTGGACCGACCGCATGGTGTTGGCCATTCCGTTCGGCGGAGCCATGATCCGCTTGGGCAACCTGATGAATTCCGAAATCGTAGGCAAGCCCACCGGTACGGATTACGGCTTCGTGTTCAAGGCCTTGGGAGAAGATTTCCCGCGTCATCCCACGCAAATTTACGAAGCCGCCGCCTATTTCCTGCTGTTTTTTCTGGTAATGTATCTTTACTGGAAAACCGATATAAGGCATTATCCCGGCATGCTTTTCGGGGTGTTTTTCAGCCTTCTTTGGATTATCCGGTTTATCATCGAATTTTGGAAAGAACCTCAGGATGCCGAAGACGCTCGCCTGTTGGCCCAAACGGGATTGAACACAGGGCAATGGCTGAGTATTCCTTTTATTTTGATTGGATTGTATTTTATTTGGTACGGATATAAACATAAAAAAACATTAGAAAATGATTAAACATTCGATTTGGTTGCTTTCGGGATTGATGCT
>JAADEB010000150.1 GCA_013153655.1 Chlorobiota bacterium | reverse complement strand
TAACATTGCTGCTTGTGGACAGGTCGGCATTCACTCCTAAGTCTTCCTCATCATTTTCAATAACATAAGTAGTTCCGTCGGCCAATGTGCCTGAAAGACTTAAAGTATAAGTTGGGGAGCTGTCTCCATTATTATATTGGCGAATTTCATAATCTGCTAAATCCACATCCTGTCCCGTACCGTTATATATTTCCAAAAATTTATTGTTTCCGCTTCCTTCCACATATTCCGAAAATATAAGCTCGGAGGCGCACCCGCTTGCCGAAGCCGTTACATCAAAAGCATCGCTGGTAATATTGGTCCAACCCCATCCGTCGGGGTCGGTGGTAGTAAGGGTAATATCGTCGGCGGCCGTATCGAAAATCAAGTTATCAAAGGTAGCCACACCCTGCACGGCATCTACTTCGGTAGTGGCCGATGAGGAAAAACTGCCCGTAGTGGTTAGCCCAATGCTGTAACCGGATCCGTCGGCATCCTTGTCGATATTGCCGTTTTCGTCCGTAAGCGCAATTTGTACGGGAGGGTCAATAGCTTCGTCCATTTGCACATCCGTAGGCTGTTGAATAAAACGCAATTCCGAAAAATCCACGGAAATGCTAAAATCATTGGAATGAAAATCGCCATCCGGAAAAGTATCATCGAAATCGCTTCCCGAAGCATCCGCCGTAAAGCCATGGTCGTCGGCATCCACCATAAAGGATAATACGGTATTGTCCTGTATGCCCGATGTGTTTAAATAAACGGCAAAAGTAAGTTCGATAATATCACCGTCCGGAACCTCCAAATCCCCTGCATTGAAGCCGAAATCCACATAGTTATCGGTAATGTCCACCGAAGCGGGGGTTACGGTGTTGCCATCCAGATCGGTAATAACAAAGCCTTGTATATTGTCGGTCCAATCGGCCGTGTTGGTCGTGTATGGTTTGAGGCGAATATTGGTGATTTTGGTGGGTTCGCCGTCATCGGTTCCCAGGTCATAAATATCCATGGTAAAAACCGAGACAGCCTCGGAGGGAGAGTCGGCCGTAGAAGTGATACTTCCTCCGGAAGGTTGGGTAACGCCGTCGCCGGTGGCGTAAGAGTCGGTGTCGTTGGATGCGGCAACGCCTACAATTTCAATATGATCAATGGCAATGTCTTCATCATTGGCTGTTAGTCCTCCGAAGGTTACTTTAATATCCATCAATGAACCGGTAGCGGGAATATCAACCGTAAATTGAGTAAAAGTATCGGTTATTTCGTCTCCATCGCCCACACCGTCATAATCCGTATCGATGTAGGGGGCGGAATTGTAGTCGGATCCATCGTTTTCCACCCAAATGCCGTTGGTAAAACTTCCCGAATTGTCAATATCATAATCAATATGCAAATAATCATCGTCATCCCAATCCTGATTGTTACCATCATCATCTTCGGCCAAATAAACCCTGAGTTGTAATTGAGAATAACCGTCAATGTTGATATCTTCAATGGTTAAAGTGGCCGGCGATGACATCCCGTCTTCATCCAAATCTTGGGCGGCAAAAAAGTAGGACCCCACAGGATTATTGTATGTGGCGGATATATTGGAACCATCCGTTCTTATAAAATAATCCTCCCCGTTATCGGTTTGCTCATCCATAGAGGTGCTATAACCTCCTTCCGATTCGAAATCCAAAACAAAAATTTGGGTTTGAGCAAAAGAGTTAATGGTTACAAAAATATTAATCAAAAAAAGGATAATTTTTTTCATTTTAATATTTTTTTTCCAATGAGCAGCCACATTTGAGTAAAATAATTGAAATTCAAACATATGGCCGCCAAAGGCTTGTTCGTTTGATTACAAATATACATACTTTTTCAATCCTCAATTTGATTTCATAAAATTCTCCTGTTTAAATTTTCAACAATTTTTTCACACTTAACATGCCATGAGCCCGCCCGTTGATTACTCCGGCGAAAAGACTAACTTTGCATAAAGCATATTTTCTTATGGCGCTCACCCTTACCGAAGTAAACGACCGGAAATCCCTACGCGATTTCATAGGCCTGCCCTATCGTATCTACCGGGACGACCCACACTGGATCCCGCCCCTGCTACGCGACGAAAAAAAATACTGGACCCGCCATCCCGGCTTTCGCAAAAACGACGTACGCCTCTTCCTGGTTCGCAAGGACGGTAAACCCGCAGGACGTATCGCCGCCATGATTCCCCGCGCCTATAATGAAAAAAACGGTGTACGCTATGCCCGTTTCTTTGCCGTGGAAGCCGTCGATGATGCCGCCGTTTGGGACAGCCTCTTCCAAGCCGCCGAAAATTTCGCCCGCAGTCAAGGAGCCGTCCGTATACACGGTCCGCTCGGCTTCAACAACCTGGATCATAACGGCCTCCTGGTGGAAGGTTTCGACCGGCCCCAAGTGCTGGTGTCCGTTTACCACAAACCCTATTACAAACAACATCTGGAACGCCTGGGTTATACCAAAGAAATCGACTGGGTGGAAAACCGCATGACCCTGTCGGACGAAGCGGTCAACAAAGGCCGCAAAGGCGCCATGCTCGTCAAAAGGCGCTACGGAATCGAAGCCTGGCAAGCTTCCTCCAAAAAGGAACTCTTGCAACGAACCCGGGAAATCTTCGATGTTTACAACCAAGGCTTCGCCCACCTGCCCTATATGGTGCCCCTGGACGACGAAGATATCGATTTCTACAAGGAATCCTACCTCAGCGTGCTCTCGCCCGAATGGACCTTCTTCGCCCGCGACACCAAAAACAATAACCGGCTGGTCGGCCTTATGATCACCATTCCCTCCCTGGGTGACGCCCTGCGCAAAGCCAAAGGCAGGCTCTTCCCCTTCGGTCTGTTCCACCTGATCAAAGCCCTGCGGAAACCCAAGGAAATCGACATTGGCATCATCGCCACCCTGCCCGAATATTTCAACAAAGGACCCGCCGTGGTCATCTTCGACCGCTTCCATCAAGTGATGCAACGCCACGGTGTACGCCATTTCGAAACCGGCGGCGTGTTCGAAACCAATCACAACGTGCTGAGCAACTGGAAAAACTACGACACCGTTCAGCACAAAAGAAAACGTGTTTATGGAAAAGACCTTTAAAAGCAAATTGCCCGGCGTAGGCACCAGCATTTTTGCCGTCATGTCGGGTCTGGCACGGCGCGAAGGTGCCGTCAACCTCTCCCAGGGATTTCCGGATTTCCCCATCGACCCGGCCCTTATCGACCTGGTATATGCCTATATGAAAAAAGGCTACAACCAATACGCCCCCATGCCCGGCGTTCCCCAACTGCGCCAAGCCATTGCCCGCAAAATCCGGCGCCTCTACCACACGGCCGTATCCCCCGACGACGAAATCACCGTCACCGCCGGCGCCACCCAAGCCCTGTTCAACACCATCACCGCCCTGGTACATCCCGGCGACGAGGTGATCGTATTCGAACCCGCCTACGACAGCTACGTACCCGCCATTCTCCTCAACGGCGGCCGGCCCGTTTACGTACGCCTCACCAAACCGGATTTCCGCATCCGCTGGGACGAAGTGGCCGAAAAAATATCGGCACAAACCCGCATGATCATCCTCAACACCCCCAACAATCCCGGCGGCTATGTTCTTTCGGACGAGGATTGGCAACAATTGGCCCGCCTGGTTCGCGGCAAGGATATCATTATCCTGAGCGACGAAGTCTATGAACACATCATCTTCGACGGCCTCTCCCACCAAAGCATCCTCCGCTATCCGGAACTCTATGCGCGTGGCGTAGCCGTTTTTTCCTTCGGTAAAACTTTCCACGCCACCGGCTGGAAAACCGGCTACACCGTGGCACCGCCCCGGCTCACCGAGGAAATCCGCAAAGTACATCAATTCAACGTGTTTGCCGTCAACACGCCCGTACAATACGCCCTGGCCGAATACTTGGAAAATCCCGCCCGTTACGAAGGATTACCCGCTTTCTACCAGGCCAAACGCGATTATTTCATCAACGGCCTCAAAGGTTCCCGTTGGAAAGTGATGCCCACCCGCGGCACCTATTTCATCGGTTTGGATTATTCGGATATATCGCCGCTGGGTGATATGGATTTCGCCGTCAAGCTTACGCGCGACTACAAGGTGGCTTCCATTCCCTTCTCCGCCTTCTATCACGACGGCTACGACCAACACATCCTGCGTTTCTGCTTCGCCAAACAAGAGGAAACCCTCGACAAAGCCTTGCAAATCCTGGCCAAATTATGACCCGGCTTTTTCGCATAGGAATCTTCCTGCTCCTTTGGACGGCCGGCCGCTCTCTGACGGCACAGGTCTATGAATTGCCCCAAGGCCGCTGGCGTCCTTTTCTCTACAATCACAATTTCTTCTACGACCGCGAATACACCAACCTCATCGCCGACGGCTACACCCTGGCCGGTCACCGCATCCTGGCCGGAATCGCCTTCCGAATCGACTCGCTCTGGATGATCCAAACAGGCCTCGACCTTACCAAATTCTGGGGTGCCGACACTCCCCTCCATCGCCGTTTCCATTGGTCGGTGGTGTTTCGCAACCGAAACCATACCCTTATCATCGGCGACTTGGACAACCGCCGCAACCACCGCATGCTGCGCCCTCTCTATGCCGAAGAAAACCGCCTGTGGCCGGCCCGGCACGAAACAGGCATCCAATATATTTTCCAAAACAACCGCCACCGCCTCGAAACCTGGCTCGATTGGCACCGTTTTATTCTACCCGGTGACACTCTTCGCGAACAACTTAATTTCGGCCTCAACCTGTCCTATGCCATCCTGCAACGCGGCCAATGGGAAATTCGCTTCCCGCTCCAAATCATTCTTCATCATCGCGGCGGCCAAATCAATATGAAAGGTCGCTATCTCCAAGGCAAAAACAATATCCTCAGTGTGCTGAGCGGTGCCTCCGGACTGGATTTCACCTATCGCAACAATCCCCATACTTCCTATCGTCTCCAAATACTCGCCTTCGGCCATACCATGAATTCCGGCAATCCGGAAGAACTGGGATTTCGCAACGGCCGCGCCTTTCTCATAGCCATGGATGCCTACATGAGCCGTTGGAATGCCGGCTTGGAATTTTGGCAAGCCGACAAATTTAATGCACCGCTCGGCGAAGCTATTTACCAAACCGTCAGTCGCCGCATCGATAAATATATGGACAACGGCCGGGTGATGCCCATCTTTGCCCTTCACCGCGAACCCCGCCGCATTCTCTGGACCTCCCATTTCGCCTACCGGGGACGTATCAACGACCGCCTTACATGGCAAGCCAAATCCGAACTCTTCTTCCAACCCTACCGCAGCGCCATCGAAGAATATGATTTTATTTATGATGTCATCAACCATGTGGACCTGCTCCTTGCCGCCTCGCTTACTTATTCGTTGTAAACCCGGTATATTACATTAATATAATTCCATGACTTTCCATGTCTAATTTATAGGAATTATGGCGCGTCCCTTCCTCATGCCAACGCGCAAAGCCGCGGGTCGGGTGCTCCGCTAATAGTTCGCTCGGGTCTGCTCTCGGTCGGCAGGCGGCGTACGGTGGCTTCCTCCGGTCGCCTCCGCCGCCGCGCCGAACCTTCGGTATCCCCTTCGCGCCCTGCCGCTTCGCCCCCTCGCGCGGCCCACGCGCAAGGCCACGGGTAACAGCGGCCGTGTCCGCCTCAGGCGAATGCTCCGCTTGTATGTGCTCGGCCTTGCTCTCGTCCGGCGCCGGCAGCTTGCCAATGCTAAAAGCCATCCCCTTGCCCGCGCACCGCGGAATGGCGGCTCCCCGCTGTCCGCCGGCATTCCGCGGCCGGAACTTCGGCAAGGCCTCCGCGCATATCGC
>JAADEB010000111.1 GCA_013153655.1 Chlorobiota bacterium | reverse complement strand
GTACTTTGCGCTGAGTTTGGGAATTTCGTTGTATTTTTCCAAGAAGGCGGGCAAGAATACGGGTAATTTTTTCCTGAGCGGGCGGAACCTGCCTTGGTGGATTGCGGGTACGAGCATGGTGGCTACCACCTTTGCGGCGGATACGCCTTTGGCGGTTACGGAATTGGTGGCCAAGCACGGAATTTCGGGAAATTGGCTGTGGTGGAATATGGTCATCGGCGGTATATTGACGGTGTTCTTTTTTGCCAGGCTTTGGCGGCGGGCGCATATTCTGACCGACGCGGAATTTGTGGACATCCGCTACCACGGTGCGCCGGCTAAATTTTTACGCGGGTTCCGGGCCGTGTATATCGGCATCCTGATGAATGCCATTGTGATTGCCTGGGTAAACCTGGCCATGGTCAAAATCCTGACCGTGATGTTTCCCGACCTGACTTTTATGGGAATGAGGGAAGTGGATATAATGGGTTTGCACCTGTCGGCGCAGATGATTTACGTGGCTTTGATGATGATGTTTGTGGCGTTTTATTCATCGCTTTCGGGTTTGATGGGCGTATCGGTAACCGACAGTTTTCAGTTTGTGATGGCCATGACGGGGAGCATTGCCTTGGCGGTGTATGCCGTGCGGCATGTGGGCGGCATCGACGGGTTGAAACAATCTTTGGCGGACGTAAAATGGGTTTTCGATTTCTTTCCCGTAACGGGCGATGAGCCGGCCACGGCGGGTGGTGAGGCTACGGGATTGCTCAAACTTTCGGGTTTGGCCTTGTTTACCTACCTGGGCGTGCAATGGTGGGCCAGTTGGTATCCGGGTGCCGAGCCGGGCGGAGGCGGTTATATCGCGCAGCGGATGATGAGTGCCAAGGACGAGAAGCATTCCCTTTTTGCCACGCTTTGGTTCAACATCGCTCATTACGCCTTGCGTCCGTGGCCTTGGATTTTGGCGGCTTTGGCGGCCTTGGTGATTTATCCCGGTGCCGAGGACAAAGGCGCCACCTACGTGATGCTCATTCGCGACCTGATGCCTTCGGGTTGGATCGGCTTGATGCTGGCGGCTTTTTTTGCGGCTTATATGTCCACGCTGGCCTCGCAAACGGTTTGGGGTACGTCCTACATTATCAACGACCTGTGGCGGCCGTTTGTTCGTCCGGGCGGCACGGAAAAATATTACGTAAGCGTGTCGCGGGTGGCCACCTTTGTGATGATGCTCATCGCTTTTGTGATCACCACCCAATTGAACCGTATCAGTGATGCCTGGAAAATTATTTTGATTGCCAGCGGCGGTATCGGTGCGGTGTTGATTTTGCGATGGTACTGGTGGCGCGTGAATGCTTGGAGCGAAATTTCGGCCATGGTGGCGCCTTATGTGTTGTTGCCGTTTCTCATAGGACCCTACGGCATGCATTGGAACATCAACGACGATTACGAAAAAATCTTCCTGAGCGTTGTGGCTTGGTCCACTTTGGTTTGGCTGGCGGTGACCTTCCTGACACGGCCTACGCCGCGCGAAAAATTATATACCTTCTACCGCAAGGTGCATCCGGGCGGTATAGGTTGGCGCAAAATCGAAGCGGAATTGCCGGACGTGAAAGGCGACCGGGGTTACAGCCTGCTGTTTGTCAATTGGCTGGCGGGTGTGTTGATGGTGTTGTCGGCATTGTTCGGCATAGGCAAATATTTGTTCAAGGAATATGCCGAAGCATCGGTGTTCTTTATTATTGTGGTGATAACGGCCTTTGTTATTTACCGTAATATGCAAAAAATCGGCTGGAAAAAATTGGCCGGATAGGAAACCTTATTCGTGATATTTTTAATAATCCGATGAGCATAAAAGATTACAAAAGCCTTTTCCGGCAACGTTTGATTCAGACCGGACCGGAAGATATGGGTGTGGAACCCGTAGGCGCGGAAGGAAGTTTTATTTACGGTCGCGACGGCCGGCGGTATTTGGATATGGTGGCCGGTGTGTCGGCCTTGCCTTTGGGTCATCGTCCGCCGGAAGTGGAAGCGGCGGTGCGGCGCCAGTTGGCGCGTTATTGGCACGTGATGGTGTACGGCGAATTTATTCAGGATGTTTCGGTGGAATTGGCGGAGGAATTGGCCTCGTTGTTACCGGGAAATTTATCGAAAATGTACCCGGTGAATTCGGGTACCGAGGCGGTGGAGGCGGCCTTGAAATTGGCCAAAAGATATACGGGACGACCCAAGATCGTGGCGGCCGTGCATTCGTATCACGGCAACACGCAAGGTTCCATGTCGGTGATGGGTTATGAGCCGCGCAAGCGTCCGTTTGTTCCGCTTATTCCCGGGGTGGATTTTATTCGTTTCAACCGGAAGGAGGATTTGGATAAAATTACGGACCGGACCGCGGCGGTGATTTTGGAAACCATTCAAGGCGGTGCGGGTTTCATCGAACCGCGGGACGGTTATTTGGAAGCCGTTCGCGTGCGTTGCGACCAAACGGGCAGTTTGTTGATTTTGGACGAGATTCAAACGGGTTTTGCGCGTACGGGACCCATGTTCGGATTCGAAAACTATGGTGCGGTTCCCGACATCCTGGTGACGGGCAAAGCCTTGGGCGGCGGATTTCCCATAGGTGCCTTACACACGTCGGCAGAAATGGCGGAAGTGTTGCGCCGGCCGCCGATGGGTCATATTACCACCTTCGGCGGACATCCGGTGGTGGCGGCGGCCGCCTTGGAAACGCTCCGCCAAATCCGGAAACGGGATTTGGGGGCGGCGGCCTTGGACAAAGAGGCTTACATACGTTCGCGCTTCCGGCATCCGCTTATTCGCGAGATTCGCGGGCGCGGTTTGATGCTGGCCTTAATGATGCCGGACAAAGCCACGGCCGACAAGCTGATTCTCCAAGCCTTGGAGCACGGTCTCATCCTGTTTTGGCTCCTCTACGAGCCGCGGGCCGTCCGGCTGACGCCTCCCTTGACGGTTTCCTACGAAGAAATCGACATGGCTTGGGAAATCATCCGGAAGGTTTTGGATTCCATAAGTTAGAGCGGTGAAGTATCGTTTACGTCCGGGCATCAGGTGTTTCCACCGCCGCAAGGATTTTAGCGGCATCGTCAGGCGTGTGGAAGGCGACAGCGTTTGGGTGGAGGATGAATTCGGATTTACGGAACGTTTCGATGCCGCCGATTGCCTGGCCGACGAAATGGATTTGACCCGCCGTGTGGGCGCCTATGTTCCCTGGCAGAAAGGGGATAAGCAAAAGCCTAAGGCGGCCAAGCGTTCGCCGGAATTGGACTTGCATATCGAAAAACTGAATCCGCACATGCGGAATGCTCCGGCTCATGAGATTTTGACGTATCAATTGCGCGAAGCGCGGCGGTTTATTCGTCTTATGAAACGCCAAAACCGCCGGCCGTTTAAAATCATTACGGGCGAAGGTTCGGGAAAATTGCGGCGCGAAGTTATTCGTTTGCTTCGTGAAGAAGGTTTCCGGGATTTCCGGGACGACCGTTACGGAGGGGGAGCCTTGACGGTGGGATAGGAAGGTTTAGGGACGGTAGACGGTCCACAGGAGGCCGTCGCGCAGGGGAATCAGCATGGTTTCCAATTGGGGATCGCGTCGCACGGATTCGTTGAAGGCGGCAATGGCGCGGGCTTGCGGGTCCCGTCCGGGATTCAGCACTTTGCCGTTCCACAACACATTGTCGGTTATCCACCAGGCGCCGGAATTCAAGCTTTTTTTAATGATTTGGTAGTACAGGGGATAATTTTCCTTATCGGCATCCAGGAACACAAGGTCGTATTTTTCGTTATTTCGGTTTAGCCAATTCGGGGCTTGGGTTTCCACCGCTTCGATTTTGTGGCCGAACTTACTTTTGCGGAAGAAGCGCCGGGCGATGCTTAGGTTTTCGGGATGATTTTCCAGGGTAATGATTTTGCTTCCGTCGGGCAATGCTTGGGCCATGGCCAGGGTGGCATAGCCGGTAAAAGTGCCGATTTCCAGTACGCGCCGGGGTTGTTTGAGCCTTACCAGGAAATGAAGAAAAGCCGCCTGCCACTTGCCGCTGAGCATTTGGGGATAAGGGGTGTGCCAGCGGGTATAATTTTCCAATTCGTCCAACAAAGGGTCCAGGCGGGGAATAAATTGCTCGATATAGATTTCCCAATCCGGGTCCGGGTTTCTCATGATGCGGGTTTTTGGGCCACGGGAAGTATTTCGCCGGCATCCAAAGCGTAGCGCTTTATTTCATCCGGGGAGAAGAGCTTGCTGATGGGAATGGCTTGTACGCGGAAACCGGTTTCACGCAGTCGATCGATAAAATCCATACCGTAGACGCGTACATGATCGTATTGTCCGAAAAGGCGGGCGCGTTCGGCGGGGTCGGTGACGGAAGGGTCTTCGAAAGTGGTTTGGCGGGAGGCGTCCAAGGGGATTTGCAAAATGGCCGTGCCGCCGGGTTTGAGTACACGGTAAATTTCGCTCATGGCCTTGCGGTCGTCGGGGATGTGTTCCAGCACATGGTTGCAGAACACCAGGTCGAAGCGGTTGTCGTCCAAAGGCATGGCGGTGATGTCGGCCTTGATGTCGGCCAAAGGACTGTAAAGATCCAGGGAAGTTACCCGCCAACGGGGGTTTTCTCGGAAAAGCCGGTGAAAAATTTGTTCGGGCGCGATGTGTAATACCTCTTTCGGTTCGTTCCACCACGAGGTGTGGCGTTGGAGATACAGCCACAGGGCACGATGGCGTTCCAGGCTCAATGTGCCGGGAGACAAGGCATTGGGGCGGAGCCGTTCGTAACCGTAGGGGAGGAATTTGCGGTAATTTTTTCCGTTGATGGGGTCGGTAAGGCCTTTCCCTCGGAAGAAAGGTTCCCACAGGGGAAGGGTTCGTTGGCTCAGGCGGATGAGCCAGGGCCGGGGAATGCGATTAAGCATCCATTTTATGACGGGAACGCCGCTTGCCACTTGTTAGAACAATTCTTTTACTTTATCGGCAGGACGTGCCAGTACGGCTTTGTTGCCGTAGATGACAACGGGCCGTTCGATAAGTTTGGGATATTGAGACATGATTTGTATCAATTCATCGTCCGAAAGGTCTTTGCCTTTGAAATTTTCTTTCCAGATTTTTTCCTGTTTACGTAAAATATCCCACGGGCTCAGTCCGGCCATTTTCAATACTTTTTTGAGTTCGCCGGGCGTAGGTGGATTGTCGAGATATTTACGGATTTCTATTTCCAAGCCTTTTTGTTCGGCGATTTCCCCGACGGCGGCCAATCCTTCACGGCTTTTTCGGCAGCGGGGATTGTGCCATATGATGATTTTTTCGTTCATAAGATGCATTTTGCTACAAAGTTAGGGAAAAGATTTGGTGAATCGTGCAGTCGTTGAATGCTGTTGAATCGTGGAATCGTTAAACCGTTGAATCGGATAATTTCTGTTGAAGAGTTGAAGAGTTGAATAGTTGAATAGATGGGAAATGCTGTTAAATCGTTAAATCGTTCAATCGGATAATTTTGTTGAATAGTTGAAAAGTTGAAGAGTTGAATAGATTTGTTAAACCGTTAAATCGTTAAACCGTTAAACCGATGATAGTTGTTAAATCATGCAATCGCCAAATCGTTAAACCGGAGAATTTCTGTTGAAAAGTTGAAAAGTTGAAGAGTTGAATAGATTGTTAAATCGTTGAATCGTTGAACCGTTAAACCGATAAATGGCTCTGCTGCTTTTTATCACGTTTACCGTTCTACGTTTCCCAAACACACTTTCCCCTTGCTCCTTTCACCTTGTTCCTTTATTATTGAGCGTTAAATCGTTAAATCGAGGGACGGATGACCGATGACGGGTGACCGGTGCGGTCATTGCGAGGCTTCG
>JAADEB010000107.1 GCA_013153655.1 Chlorobiota bacterium | reverse complement strand
CCACTCAGGACGGCCGCGGTACCTTTGCCTGCTACGTAAACGATAAAGCTTTTATCGGACGACCCTATAACTGCTTCTTCCAATATGACCCACAAAATGGAACAGTTTAATTATCCCCCCCATGGCATTTTCGGCCGTATTTATAAGCTATTAATCCTTCTTCTTGCATCATGGAGCCTATCCTTACAGGCACAATCCGACACCCTTACGTTTGCGCAATACGATTCGATTTTTTCCTCGCTTGATCCTTCTCGTATTCCTCACCACATTCTAATCGATCGCGCTATTTCCGTTGTCAAACCCTCATCTTTTGACGGAAGCCCCCGGACGGATACGGCAATTTAACGGCTTACAAAATAGAAAAACCCAAATCCTAAATCCCAAATCCTAAATCCCAAATCCTAAATCCCAACTCCATAATATGCCTCCGGATATTTTATTTTAAGCGGGTTCGCCCTACATTTGCATCATGATACACGTACAAGACTTGAAGGTTGATTTCGGCTCACATAGCCTGTTCGGTGGATTGAGTTTTCATGTAAAGGCCGGCGAAAAAGTAGCCGTCAAAGGTGAAAGCGGCAGTGGGAAATCCACTTTGCTACACACATTGTTGGGTTTTATACCCCAATTCGAAGGCCATATCGAAATAGACGGATTGGCGCTCAACCCGTCAAACATCCATGAAATCCGCCGGCGAACTTCATGGGTTCCACAGGATTTGCGTTTTACCGTTTTTCCCACGGTGCGGGAAATGTTCTATGCACCTTTCCGCTTCAAAAACAACCGTCATCTGATGCCCCGGCCCGAAGAGATGGAACGGATTTTTCATGCATTCGAAATAAGCGAAGACCTCCTGGACCGTCAAATCAAAGAGATTTCCGGGGGTCAAAAACAACGCCTCATCCTTGCGGCGGCGGTGCTCTTACGAAAACCCGTTTTGCTGCTGGACGAACCCACATCCGCCCTAAATGTGGAGATTAAAAACAAAATCACCGATTATTTATTGGGACTGGAAGGCATCACCCTTATGGCCGCCACCCATGACGAATATTTCATCAGCAAAGCCGATAGAATCATAAATTTATAATTATGCATAAAGGCGTTATCGACATACCGTGGGGATATTTGTTTACCGGATATTTTTTGATGATTATTCCCCTGCTCATTTTTCGCTACTACCGTACCGGATTGGAACGAAGCACGCTTTGGGCATTGTTGCGCATGACCGTTCAGCTTTTGCTTGTGGGTCTGTATTTGGAATACATTTTCCGGTGGGACAATAAGTGGCTCAACATTCTTTGGGTATTGATTATGACCGTTGTAGCATCCTATACGGTCATCAAACGGACCGGCCTGCGCCTGCGTAAATTTTTCTTTACGGTGCTGGCAGCCACGGTACTTAGCATTGTGCTCATCGATTATTATTTTCTGGGTTTTGTGATCGGGTTGAAAAACATACTTACGGCCCGATATTTTATTCCCATCACGGGTATGCTTCTGGGCAATTCGTTGAAAAACGTTATCATCGCCTTGGATGCCTATTACAAGCGCATTGATGAGGAAGAAGTCAGTTACCGCTGGCAATTGGCCGACGGCGCCACCCACAGCGAAGCGCTTTTACCCTTTATGCGCCATGCCTTGCGCCGTGCCTTTAATCCGCTTATTGCCACCACCGCCGTGATGGGATTGATTTCCTTGCCCGGCATGATGACCGGTCAAATTCTCGGCGGCAGTGATCCCATGGTGGCCGTCAAATACCAAATCATGATTCTGGTGGTTATCTTCGCTTCCACCTCCCTCAACGTGTGGCTTACCATTATCTTTTCCAACCGCATCGCCTTCGACCCCTTTCTAAACCTGAGAAAAGATATTTTCGCCTCCGATTCAAACTCCTTTCAACACAAAAAAACAAAAAGAAATAAAATAAGTTAAATAAGATTAATGCAGAAATTATAAATTCATTTAGCAAATGCCGGCATAAATTCGTTTAGAATTCACGGGTAATCATGTCGAATTTAAAACCGGGAAAGGAAGGTAAAGAAGCGCTTTATATTATTAATCGATAAAAAAATTATGAGCAGCAGGGTTTTAGTGGGTATATTGGATTGGGGTTTGGGACATGCTACACGTTCGGCACCTGTTATCAGGAAATTCATTCAAGACGGATATGAACCTGTTATCATATCGGCCGGAACAAGCTTGGAATGGTTAAAAAATGAATTTCCGGAACTTAAAACCCATTCATTACCCTCTTTACGGATCCGGTATCCTTCCCGTTTTTCATTCATGCTCCCTTGGTACACGGGTTGGCAATTATGGCAGAGTCGTCAAGCTTTTCGCAATGAACAAAAAATGGTGGAAAAATGGACGGGGTATTACCGCCCCGTCCTGATTTTTTCCGATAATCGACCGGCTTTTTTCTCCACAAGAGTTAAAAGCATTTATATGACACATCAACTTCGAGTGCTTGCACCTTTTGCAAGTCGTTTGGCAACCGCTTTACACAGGCGTTTGATGGAACCGTTTACGGAAATCCATGTACCGGATTTTGAAAAGGAACCATCCCTCTCGGGCAAAATGGGACATCCGACCGAAATACCGAAAAAGGTAAAATATATAGGTCCACTTTCTCGTTATACATATAAACCGGCCGTCGAAAAAAAGGACTGGCTAATTCTGTTATCCGGGCCGGAAAAACAACGTACGGTGTTGGAAAATATTATATTGGAGCATCCGCATCTTTTTCAAGGACGAGTTGTCCTTATTCGCGGTACCACACAAAGAGCCCAAAAGGCATTTCCATCGCAGTGGGAAGTATTGGATTTGGCAAACGGTCTTGAAGTATACCGGCATGCATTACAAGCCCGTCGAATCCTTTCCCGTAGTGGATATAGCAGCTTGATGGATTGGTTCTCCTGGCGTCGAAAAGCTCTTTTGGTACCAACTCCCGGCCAACCCGAACAAGTTTATTTGGCACGCCACATGCAACACCTCAAATGGTTCCCCTGTATTCCACAACACCGATTGCATCTGCTCAACACTCATGAAACCACTTCTTTTTTTAGATTTATAAATTCCGAAAAACCACTTGCCCATGACTAAGATTTCTACTCTTGGAAACAGCCTTTTAGGTGCACTCGAAGAAAAGCTTCGAAAACGATTGGGTCAGGCTTTTCGCATACAACACATAATTCCCGTTTACGGCGGTGATATCAATAGCAGTTATCGTATTAAAACAAACCTGGGCGATTACTTTGTTAAAATAAACGATAACGACATATATCCTCATATGTTTGAAAAGGAAGCCCGCGGGCTTCAATTACTTCGGTCCACCGGAAATGTACATGTACCCGAAACCATCGATAAGGGAGTTATCGGTCATACGGCTTTTTTGGTGTTGGAATTCATTGAAAAAGGCGAGAAACCTGCCGGATTCTGGGAACAATTCGGTTCGGAAATAGCCGGTATGCATCGACAAACCCAACGTTATTACGGCCTGGACGAAGATAATTATATTGGCTCGTTGCTACAAATAAACAAGCAGGATAGTTCTTGGGTTAATTTCTTCATCCAAAACCGTTTGCGTTATCAACTGAAATTGGCTACAAACAAAGGCATCGTGTCGGGTAATATACTTGAAAAATTCGAACGTTTATTCGATATGCTCCATGGATTGTTTCCCATTGAATTTCCTCATTTAATACACGGTGACCTTTGGTCGGGAAATTTTCTTTGTTCCCGGGAAGGCCATCCATATATTTTTGATCCGGCCGTATATTACGGAAATCGGGAAATGGATTTGGCCATGACCCGTCTGTTCGGCGGATTCGATCAAGCTTTTTATGATGCCTATCTGGAAGCCTTTCCGCTCCAACCGGATTGGGAAGAACGGCTGCCCGTTTATCAGCTTTATCCTCTTTTGGTTCATCTAAACCTGTTTGGCATAAGCTATTTAGAGCCCATTATGACCATTCTAAACCGCTATGTGGGAGGCAAAACCGTTTAGCATGTAATTATGTATTGCGGGAAATTAAATGAAGGGAACCTTGCCGTCCAATTGAAAATCGACCATTAGAAACCATAGCAAATCCGGTAAACGGGGAACGTGGTATTTATGTTAAATCGTTAAATCGTTAAATCATGAATACTAGTTGTTGGCCATTAGCCGTTAGCTTTTAGTCTTTTCATAGTTTAATCTTAACCTTAACTAAATCAAATAGTTACATCTGTCATTCCGAAGGAGTTTACGACTGAGGAATCTCCTATTTCTGTTGAATCATTAAACCGCCGTGTCCGCCTCAAGCGGGAGAAATCTCGTTTTCGGGACACGGGAAACGGAGAATGGGGAACGTGATTATTTTTGTTGAAGAGTTGAAAAGTTGAAAAGTTGAATAGATTTATTTGAGTGAATTAGTGAGATAGTGAATTAGTGAATAGTTTTTGTTAAACCGTTAAACCGTGGAACCGTTAAATCGATACCTTAACTTTAACCTTAGCTAAATCAAATAGTTACTCTTGTCATTCCGAAGGAGGCTACGACCGAGGAATCTCATCATTATTGTTAAACCGCTAAATCGAATAGTTTTGTTTCTCAAATGTGGAGTTGTCAATCGACATTACCTCACTTTGTATCCTCTTACCCAAACATAAGTTAGTTTCCCGTTTTCCGGAATTACAAAGAATTCATCTCTTTCGGATCGGAATCGCCGGAGGTATTTTTATAAAAAAATTTGAAATACAAAAGGATGCCGGCAAAAACGATCAGGGTAATGGAAAGTCCGGGATAAACTTGACGCCAGATGAGTGCCGGCATTTTATCGGGCAGGCATGGTTCCTGCCGGACAAGATGATTCATGCGAATGGAAGCGTAAAAAAACGTAATGACCAACCCTATAATTAATGACCAAAAGGAAATAATGCTCTGGTAATGTTGGTGTAGCGGTTTGGACTTCCAATCTTCAAATAATTCACTTTGGTAGATTTTTTCGCCTTTGAGGAAATGGCCGGTACATAGTAAAGCTCCCCATATAAATAGATATGTCAATCCAAATATTAAAATATTTTGCCATTTCGAAGGTTTACAAAAATCTTCCGGGTCGACAATAAAAAAGGCCGAATACATCATAATTGACCCCATAAAGTAAGCTCCGGTGAGCAAATACCATCGATAAAGTTTGCGCGTTTTTTCCATCGAAACCATCGAAATAATATTCAATTGATTTCAATATCAAAAATAAATATTTTTTGAGAAAATTTTCCTGAAAGGAAATTGTTAAATGGACAAGCTTGAATGAGGAATGAGCTTGCAGGCAATCTTAAAACGAGGGACGGTCACAGACTTTTTAATTGAGATGACCGGTGACCGGTGTATTTTCGGGACGCGGGGAACGGAGAATGGGGAACGTGGTTATTTTGTTGAACAGTTGAAGGGTTGAAGAGTTGAATAGATTGGGGGATTTTTGTTAAACCGTTAAATCGTTAAATCGACACTTTAACCTTAATCTTAACCTTAACTAAATCAAATAGCTACATCTGTCATTCCGAAGGAGTTTACGACTGAGGAATCTCCTATTTCTGTTGAACCGTTAAACCGCCGTATCCGCCTCAGGCGGGAGAAATCCCGTTTTCGGGAAACGGGAAACGGGGAACGGGAAACGTGTTTTTTGGGACTCAGGTGGCACAGATAACACAGATATTTCGGATTTTTTTTGATTTCATAGAGACGCGATGAATCGTGTCTCTACGTTCCGTTAAACGTTTACCGTTCTACGTTTTCCGTGGCATGGGCCTTGCGCGTTGGCCGCGCGAGGGGGCGAAGCGATATGCGCGGAGGCCTTGCCGAAGTTCCGGCCGCGGAATGCCGGCGGACAGCGGGGAGCCGCCATTCCGCGGCGGGCGGGC
>JAADEB010000086.1 GCA_013153655.1 Chlorobiota bacterium | reverse complement strand
TCCTTGCGCCCTTTCCTGTCATGAGAAAATCTAGCAAAAGACGAATTTCCTGCGGAAATTATTGACAAGCACTTTTGCTGATTTTCTAACACGACAGGAAATTCCCGCCGGCGGCCGGCCCGCATTTTTGCCAGGCCAACGCGCTTATCCGCCTTCGGCGGATTTAGGTTTGCTCTTCTTTACCCATTTATATTTTTCAAGATTTTTTTGTTGCATATTATTTATGATCCTAATCCAATAATTTTTTAAGTCCTTCTTTACTCCCGATAGTAGCTTTATTATTGTAGTTCATATTAAACTTGTAACATGGTATAACCACCCAACTCCCAAATTCCTACTCATCCGGTGATTCGCCGCACATTCCTTCTCCCCATAACCGGAGGTATTTTTTTATCTTCCGTTCGATATGGTCCATTTTGAAAAAAAGATCATTTTTCCGGTGCAGCCGGGTGTCGTGTTTTTTGATCAAGCGTTCGGCTTCGTGGAAATAACGGACCGCCTTATAACAAAGTTTGTCATTCCACTTCAAACGTCCCATTTCAAAATTTATTTTAGCCAAAGATTCCAAATGAATGTTGGTCATTTCCGTCTCCGGAAGATCACGGTTTAGGTCCAAGGCATCTTTCAGCGCATTTTCGGCCCAAATGATATCTCCGGTTTTGAGATACAAGGTGCTTTCTTCGAGCTTCACCCGGGTGGCTTCACGCACAAAATCCGGCGAATCCGGCTTGTCTCGATAACGCTCCGGCAGCAGGTTGAAAACATGACGGTAGTAATCCAAAGCCCGGTAGAAAAATTTCTTTCGTTGTGCCTCCCTGTCCGGCAACGCCTCAGGCAACATACCGGCCCAATTGGTGTAAGCAAAGGCCAACTGATTGTAATGATAAATCAATTGATCGATAATTTCGAGACTATCCGGCCGGGTTTTTCGCTGCTGTTGGTACAAGCGCACCACCTCTTTGTAATGGTAAGTGTGCCACCGGTATTTTTCCTGTAAATTCATATCCAATCCTACGAAGTATTCTTTACCCAAAATACCACTTATATACAGTATGGAAAACCAATACAACATGCCCAATCTACTGTGGATATTAATAAGAAGATCATTAAAAAGGGGATGATGGAATCCGCGTTCCGAGAGTTTTTCGGCCTTTTCCAAGGCTTCGGAAAAAATGGAATAAGCCGTCGGATAACGCTTTTCCAACAAATAAGCCTGTCCTTTGATAAACAAATGAAAAACCTCCAAAAAATCCCATATATCCCGCTTGTCTATGGCGGCTTCCGGATGCCGTTCCAAATATTCGTCCAGGCTTTTCATCCAATCTTCGTTTTCCTTCCAAATCCCGTGTATCCCGATGACGGATTCATGGCCTACGTTTAGAAAAAACTGCTGCACATTGAAGAAACGCAACAAATCCTCCGGATGGTTGCCGAACATATTCTCCTTGTCCTCAATCCGGCCGAGCGCCAATTGTTTGGCTTTGAGCGCATAATATTCGGCATTGGCAATCATTTTACGTTTCATATACAACTCGGCCATTCCCAAATAAATATCTATCATACGTGATAACTTGGCCGGAGAATCGGGTTGGTTTTCCAAATTTTCAAGCTCCAGTTCATAAGTTTCCAATGCCCGTATAATATCCTTCGAATACCTTTTGCGAAATTGCGCAACAATATGCAGTATTTCCGAAATATCTTTTTCCTCTTTCGAAAACAACGAACCTACATTCTGCAATACCTCACCGCTCAATAAAATATGCCGTATATCGCCGGGTTCCAGGTAAGGTGTTCCTTCTATCAAATCCTCTATGGACAAGCCCAGTCCTATCAGAAATCCCTTCAATTGATGTTCCACCGTCCGGAAAAGCCGCTTGAAATCATTTTCCGTTATGCCGAAATTCGTCCGCGCGTATTTGCCGTCACTTTGGAAAGCCGGTAGGCGTAATTTTTTGATATCTTTGTCCAAAACCAATAGCTCCAAATTGTAGAGGTCCAACACCTCATCGGTGTAATCGGCACCCAAAATCCGGTTTACTGTCTCGATATCGAAAGCATGTTTTAGCATAAAGGCAAAAAGGGTATAAACCAATTTTTGGTCGGGTGATAGCGGCAAGCGGTCGTAAGACATAAAAGAAAATTTGATTACTCAAAATTACAATTTTTATGATTTTTAACAAAATAAAATTCGCCGTTTTTTTGCAATGGAGGAAAGTAAATGGGAATTAGGATTTGGGAATTAGGATTTGGGAATTAGGATTTGGGATTTGTTAAATCGTTAAAATGGCATCTTAACTTTAACTAAATTAGGAAGTTAGAGAGGTTATTTCGAACGAATGTAAGAAATCTCATAATTCTTGTGAAACCGTTTTCTATGAATCCAATGGAAAACCGTGGAATTATTTTCAAAGAAACTCTATGAGAGTCGTGTCGCCACGTGAAAATCAATACTTTAACCTTAACTAAATCAAGCTAATAGCCGTTAACTTAAAATGGTATTGGGATTTAGGTCTTAGGATTTAGGTTTTTAATTTTTTCGTCATGTTCAAAAAAATCCTTCATTAATTCGGTATAACATTCGTCAACGATCAATAAACCGATTTAACAAACGAATCAACGGTTGCACGCTCAAAATAAGGGAAAAGGAGAAAGTTCGTTTTTGACCGATGACCGATGACCGATGACCGAGGCATATTTTCGGAAAACGGGGAACGGTTTCTTTTAGTCAAAGAGGGAAAGAGTGAAGGAGTTATTGGCATTGCCGTTTATCGGTTTAACGATTCCACGATTTAACGATTTAACAAAAACCAAATCCTAAATCCCAAATTCTAAATCCCTAAACCAGTTAAAGTTAAGGTTAAAGTTAAAGTATCGATTCAACGATTTAACGATTTAACAAATTGAAAACCAATCTATTCAACTTTTCAACCATTCAACTATTCAACAGAAACACCGGTCACCCGTCCCAAAAACGATTTAACGGTGGCACGATTTAACGATTTAACAACTTGTAAATCAATCTATTCAATGCCTCAACAGGAAGTATCCCGATTACCGGAAAATATACCGCACCAATTGGCCGCTGGTATCCAGCATTTCCACCACCAGCCGTCCATGGTTGCCTTTCATGAGGCGTTGGACCTCGTCGGCGGAATAGACCGGCACATTGTTGATTTTGGTGATGATAAATCCGGGTTCGATGCCGTTGGCCAGCAAGTCGTTGTTGCGCACTTCTGCGATGAGCACGCCGTTCTTGATACCGAATCTTTTCAGGTCGCGGCGGTTGAGGTTTTTGACCAGGATGCCCCAATTGCCGATGTAGGCCGTATCGTATTTCTGCAACACCACCGGGATGTTAACCAACCTGCCGCCGGGTTTCATAACGCGCATGTGAAGGGTCTCGCCCGGACGCATGGATTTGAGGTAGCCGAGAAATTCGGACATGGTGGCGGTTTTTTGGCCGTTGATCGACAGGATAATATCGCCCGGACGCAGGCCTTTTTGATAGGCATCGCTACCGGGATCCACTTCGCTGATATAAATACCTTCGGTTTGGTCGATACCGAGTTTCTTGGCCAATTCATCATTGAGTTCGTAACCCGAAAGACCC
Organism: Chlorobiota bacterium; assembly: GCA_013153655.1. Lineage (GTDB taxonomy): Bacteria > Bacteroidota > Bacteroidia > Flavobacteriales > Flavobacteriaceae > JAADED01. The sequence continues at coordinate 2,298 of JAADEB010000086.1, read as the reverse complement.
AATTTTCCTTTTTGAATGCTACCGTATTCGATAATATCGTCGGCTATTTTGCGCACAATGTTGGAGGGAATGGCAAAGGAATACCCGATATAGGACCCCGTCATGCTGAAAATCATGGTATTGATCCCCACCAGTTCGCCGCGCTCGTTGATAAGCGCACCGCCGCTGTTGCCGGGATTGATGACCGCATCGGTTTGGATGAAACTATCGATTTTTTTATTGCCTTTGATGTCACGTGCTTTGGCGCTTACGATACCGGCCGTAACGGTGGTACCCAAATTGAAGGGATTGCCAATGGCCAATACCCATTCGCCCAATTCCAGCCTGTCGGAATCGCCGAACCGCATATAAGGCAGGTTTTGTGCCGGGATTTTCAGCACGGCTATGTCGTTTTGCGGGTCCATGCCGATGATTTCGGCAGGGTAGGATTTTTTGTTGTTCAGGGTGACTTCCAGCTCCGAAGCGTTTTTGATCACGTGGTAATTGGTGATAATGTATCCGTCGGGGGAAATGATCACACCCGAACCCGTTCCTTCCTGTTTGTAAGGCTGGCCTTCGCGATAACCGTAATAATATTCGTACACAGGCACCACAATTTGCGTATTGCGCACGTGGACCACGGCGTCCTTGGTCTTTTTGATGATGTCGCGAAAATCGAAAGGCGCTTGCATCAAGGCTTTTGTGCCCGTGTAGGAAGCGGGAACGGTATGTGCTCCGTTTGTGGTGTCGGTGACAACGGCGGAGGATGTCCGTTCAGGTGTGCCGGATGTTTCCGTTTTTTGCATCCAATGCACATAAGCATACACGCCGCCCAAAGCGGCCAAAATGCCCGTCAGCATGTAACCCAAAATATGTTTGATCTTCATCTTTTAATAAATTTTTTATCTTGCCGAATCAATTATTAACCCAACGCAAATTATATACCAAAATTGTCTTTACCTTGAAAAAACTCCTTATTGTCATATTTTTATCGGGATTGGTGGCGGCCACCGGCGCCTATTACCTGATTTTCGGACCGAATGTTCGCACGGACAAAGCGGTGGTCACCGTTGCCCCAGGGACCACGGTTCCGCAATTAAGCCGTATGCTGGAACCCTATGTTCGCTTTCCGGAAGGGGTTTCCCTGACGGCCCGGCTCAAAAAATTCCGCCGTCCCAAAGCGGGTAAATACCTGCTCCAGAAAGGCATGTCGAGCAACGACCTGATCAATATGTTCCGCTCCGGACGCCAAGTTCCCGTGACCCTTACTTTCAACAACACCGCCACGCCGGAACAATTGGCCGGCAAGGTGGCCCGTGTCATCAATGCCGACAGCGCTTCCATCCTCCGCGCCATGCTCGACCCGGATTTCCTCGTCCGCCACGGATTTACACGCGACAACGCCATCCTGATGTATATCCCCAATACCTATAAATTCCATTATTTTACTTCGCCGGAACAATTCCGCGAACGTATGTGGAAAGAATACCGGAAATTCTGGAACGAAAGCCGCAAAAACAAAGCCCGCCGTTTGGGTCTGACGCCCTTGGAAACCGGTATTCTGGCTTCCATCGTGCAAAAGGAAACCAATGTGGCGTCCGAAAAAGGCACCGTGGCGCGCGTGTACCTCAACCGCTTACGCCGTGGTATGAAACTCCAAGCCGACCCCACCGTGGTATTTGCCTACCACAAAACCACCGGCGACACCACCGTCATCAAACGGGTGCTCAACAAACACTTGGCGGTGGACAGTCCCTACAATACCTATAAATATCCCGGACTCCCTCCCGGCCCCATTGCCATGCCCGACATTTCCACCATCGATGCCGTGCTCAATGCCCCACGGCACGATTATCTCTATTTCTCCGCCGACCCCAAACGTCCCGGACACCACCTCTTCGCCAAAAACCTTTCCCAACACCTGAAAAATGCACGCCAATATCATCGCCACCTCAACCGGCGAAAAATTTACCGATAAACCCTCATGAAAACGTGGAGAAAAAGGTCTAAGTGCGGAAATGACGGACACAAACTCTTTTTAATTGAGATGACAGGTGTGTTTTTTTGTAAAACGTAGCATTTGAAACGGTATGTTTTAGTGAAAAAGTTAAGGAGTAAAATAGTGAAGAAATTATCGGCATTATCACTAATCGATTTAACGGTTCAACGATTGCATCCGTTTCAGGCGGGAAAAATCTCTATTATACGGATTTAGGACTTAGGATTTGGGTTTTTATTTTTCATTATTCATTGAATAAATCGTGTTCCACAGAAGGAGATTGCTTTCCGCCTGAGGCGGACGCGGCACTTCGTTTCGTT